>JAHQWX010000148.1 GCA_029856375.1 Promethearchaeia archaeon
AACAGTAGAATGAAATTTTGATGTCACCTCGCAGGTGCACAACTCAACGAGCAACCGCGATTACGCGTTTCTGCTCGTATCATCGTCATCGTTATTAATTTTTTGAAACCTCCTCAAATTCAATTTTATCAGAGATTTTCACTAAATCCGGTTGTTTTTTATCGATTAATCCAACAATCCAATTAGGAATGTGGTTTTCGGTAAGCTTTTCAGAAAAATCTTCGACGCGAGTTGGATCAACAGCCATCAGCATTCCACCGGCAGTTTCCGTGCTTTCACAACAATCTAAAGGATAATTAAAATCATTGGAAACTTCTTTCGCAAATTTTATACTCGGAACTCGCTCAATTAGTGCAGATAAATTAGTGTTTTCGAGCATTTCTCTTGTGTGTCCGGCGAGCCCAAAACCTGTAACATCCGTCATTGAGTGTATGAACGAAAAATCTTCGTATGAATGGATAGTATTAACGACTGGCTGATTTGATGTGGTCATTAACTCAATAGCAAAATCAACGGACTCTATTAATTTTCCAATGGAATAATTCTCTAATATCTCGGGAGTATCCTTTAGAATTCGGTACACCGCCATTATTGGTTGAATTCCCAGCGGTTTCGTTAATATTAGTTTATCCCCTTCCTTCGCTCCTTGTTTTCTGAGCAATTTATCCTTATCCACGAATCCTGAAGCTTCGCCTCCAATAAGAGGCCACTCGCTGTAAATTGTGTGGCCCCCAGTCACCTTGGATTTAATTTTTTTCATAAACCGATTAACGCCGTTCATAATCCCCTCAGCGACTTCCATTGGCATTTGGGTGTCCATTGCCAAAAAGACGAGCATTCCAGAGATTTCAGGCACATTCATAGCAAAAACATCGTTAGTTACATTGCACGCAGCGATTTCGCCCATAATTTCAGGTTCGTCCACGATAGGCGTGAATATATCGATGTTTTGTAGTAGGAGCAAGTTACTATTTGGAACCGGCGTTATCGAGCAATCTTCCGTTAATCCTTGAAGGCCGACTTTTTCTAACAAGCGACTCAAGTCATCGATACCTAATTTACATGATCAACCGAAAATCCTCACTTGCTTTGTTAATCGATAAACTCGATTTTCTTGCAAATCAACCTCCTTTTTTGATTCTTAATTTAATAGATTCAGTCGAAAAATAAAAAAAATAATTATCGTTGAACAATCACGCCTTTTTGATTAAAATTATAAATTGATAGGGATCACTCTTTTCTTTCACTGAAAGGATTTGATGTCCTTCATTTTCTAAAAATTCAGTAATATTTTCTTTTGCTGGTAAGAAATCTCCAATTACTTGTAATATTTTATTCGATTCAATCTTATTCAGGGCTTTCTTGGTGAGAAATAATGGCATTGGGCACGACTTACCTTCTACATTTATAATTTCTTCTGCCTCCAAAACACTAACCTCTTCTTAAAACGATATATGTTTATCACTTTCTGTAACTGCTTGAACTATCTCGTGCATTCCAACTATTTTTGCCCCATTCAGTAGTTCTTCTTGCTTAATTCCGCGAGATTTGCAACATACACCGCAAACAATAATCCTTCCGCCTTCTGAAATTATATTTTCAACATATTCTAAATGATTTGGATATTCGTTTGGATTTTGCTCTATTTTTCCAACATAAATTCCATCTTGAATTAAAACAATCGTTATTTCATGTCCCTCAAGTAAAGCAGTTAAAGCAAATCGTAATGCAGTGTAAGGTTTTTCATGACCGTATGGGGCATCAAATATCATAACTGAAATCTTTACCATAATTAATTTCTCAATAATTGATTAATAGAATTAATTTTATTATGTATAATAAAAGAATTTCTATTTATAAGATTTTTTTTATTCTTTTATTAGAAATTCTAATAAATTACTTATCAAATATAGAATTTATCAAGTAGCGATTATTTCCTAAGAAAACTCCAAAACTCGTTCGCAACTTTATTTAATTCTAGTCCCTTTTTCCTTACAAAATATAATTCTCTTTCTAACGGTGTGATATCTGAGACTTTCAATATTTTCAATAAATTTGCGTTTACAGCTTTTTTTGCGCTCATTTCGCTTATTATCGAAATATCACTCGAATTACTTACTGCGGAAATTATCGATTCGTTACTATTCATTTCTAAAGTGTTATTAAGCTCGGAATATCTTGAAAAATTATTTTCTGCGAATTCGCGCGTTCCCGAACCTTTTTCTCTCGCAATAAAAGGAAATTTCCTCATATCTTTGAACTCAACATTTCCTTTTTTCGTTTTTACCAGCTCGTGCTCAGGAGAGCATATAAACACGAGACGCTCAGAATAAATTGGAAAATAATCGAAAATTGTTGTATCTTCCTTCATAAAACTCCCAACCGAGGCAAAATCGACCAATTCGTTCTTCAAATCTGCGAGACTTTCTCTACTATTTTTTATCTGTATATTAAAAATCACGTTTTCGTTTTTATTTTTAAAAGCAGCGATAAATTTGGGTAGAATATGATTACCTGGGATGGTCGACGCAGAGATTTTTATAGTTCCAACGAGTTCCTTGCTTAAATTCGAGATTTCTCTCGTTGTTTCGTCGAAACTCGACACAATTTCTTTTGCGTGCTTTAATAAAATTTCTCCTTGCTTCGTTAATTTGAAAGATCTCGTACTTCGATCTATCACTTTACAATTAAAATGAATTTCTAATTGCGTAATTTGTTGAGATAAGGCGCTTTGAGTGATTTTTATTTTCTCAGCAACCCGCGAAAAACTTTTCTCTTCCGCTAACAAGATAAAGTGGCGCAATAAATCGATTTTTACACTCAATTAACATCGAATTTTTAATTTATAGCGAGGAGATTACTTAAGAAATAAGTTATTAACAAAATTAATAAATCTAATTAAAATCATTTATTAGTTTACTTCTTCTTAATTAGCGACCGTAAAACTTTTAGGTTTCTTTCGTCGTTTTTTAAATCAGTTCCCGTTTTTGGAGTTTCCAAGACTCCGGAATGGTCTTTAAAACGCTCGTCGTTCAAGAAGAACGCGAAAGGTTCTTTACCAATTACTCCTTCTCCAATGTGTGTATGTCGATCAACTCGAGAATTTAGTTCGTTTTCCGAATCGTTTAGGTGGAAACAAAACAAATAATTCAGCCCGACAACGCGATCGAATTCGTCCCACATTTTATCGTATTTTGCTTGAGTTGTGAAGTCGTATCCCGCTCCAAATGCGTGGCATGTGTCGAAGCAAACACCTATTCTCTTCTTGTCTTTTATCTGGTCGATAATGAATTTTAATTGCTCAAATTTATAACCAACATTATGCCCTTGACCAGCCATCGTTTCTAAACAAACTATAGATTTATAGCCCTTAGTTTTTGCGAATGCATCGTTTAGATTATGGGCAATCCTATACATTGCGTCTTCTTCAGTTTCTCCTTCGTCAATACCCGTTGCGCTCCCTGGATGCAGTACAATATATTCTAATCCCAGAGCTTCCGCGCGCTCGATCTCAATCGCCATCGAATCAATAGACTTTTGTAAAACTTCGGAATTATGCGTACCTAGGTTTATCAAGTAAGAAGTGTGAGAAAATACGGGTCGAATGTCTTTAAATGTTTTTCTCGTCGCTTTAAATGCTTGAATATCCTCGTCAGTCAAAGGTTTTGCCGCCCACTGGCGATTAGATTTCGTGAAAAGTTGAATGGATTCGCAATTAACCTCGTTTCCCCTTTCGAGTGCTTGGTGAATCCCGCCCGCAATCGACATGTGAGCACCTAGTCTCATGAAGAAAATTTTCCTACGCGATCTTAAAAATATTTTTATTAACAGAAATAAGAAGAATAAGCTAGAAGAAAGTCTTATATAATAACTCGATTATGTGATTACTATGGGATTAGTGGGCAAGAAACAAACCGCGGGACGTTTCTTAGGGTGGATTATCGTCTCTATTGGATTAATTTTAACGTGCCTGTTCGATCTCTTCTATTTATCCGATCCGTTTTCTATTCTTGGAATTGTTATTTTTATTCCATTCTTAATATTTAGCTTAAAATCTCAACTTGAAATCTTTGAGAAATATAGTCGATTATTCACACTAATTATAACGTTTCTAGTGCCAATTTATGGTATAATCTTTCATTATTATGTTTCTTTTTCGTGGGATAATCTTATTAAATTTTCATTTGTATTACTATCAGAATGGGCCTTAGTTTTTTCGTGGCATTATACCTTGTCCATTAAAAAAAGTCAAAAAGTTGCTCAAGTGGTTTCATTTTGCTTATTCGTAAGCGTCTCGGCACTCTTCAAATTTGATGTGTTTTTTGGGCAATTCAACTATTTGAATTTGATTCCAGTTATTATTGCGAGCGTAGGCTTCGCGTGTAATATCCTTTCAGAATATAACATGAGAAAGAAAGGATTAATGAAATATATATAAACTCAAAAGATATGTTATTCCAATTCTATTTGTAAATACCTTTTCTGAAGTTTTAGCATCGATTCTAGAATTCTTTCCGCTTGGGATGTACTGGTAACGACGGGATCAGCGAGCAACGCTTGGTACGCTATCTTCTTAGACTTTTTCAGAATCGCTTCAACGACCACATCTTGGACTGAGGCTTGTGTTCGTAGCAACGCAGCGAGCCCCTTGGGATAATCGCCGAGATTTACTCCTTGAAGTCCGTCTTTGCTCACGATTGCGGGACATTCCACGGCTAGGTCTTCCGGAAGATTGGTGATGATACCGTCGTTTGGTATATTTACAGACAGTTCTTCGTGGTGACTATCCGTTAAAATGCCTTCTATTATCGGTATGGCTCTTTCGCCATCGGGATGAACGAGTTTGTCACCTTTACCCTTACTAATAAGTCGTTTAATTCTTTCGTAAGTTTTGGCGGAATACCTCTCATAACCTTCCCAAAAATCCCGCCCGTGATATAGGTCTGAGACTTCCCACGCCCACGACATGTATTCTCCGTAGTGATTATCTGTTGTGTAGGGTAGGTAATCGTATTTTTCCAAGATGAATTTAATAAGCATAGTATCTGTTTCCTTAGTTATTTCTTCAAGAACCGCGGGTCCTTTCTTGCGAATTTCTGGATACGCGTCTTTTCCCGTATCGCGATATTTTGCTTCCAAAATAACTCCAAAATGATTCAAGCCTCCTCCTTTATACTCGATATTTGAAATATTAGTGCCTAAGATTTTTGAAAGATATCTAACGGCATTCGCAATTTCGTGGCATAGACCTACAAATTTTTGTTTTGGAAACTTCCTCATGATGGCCAGGCAGATTCTACTCATCGGATTGGAATAATTAATAAATAACGCGTTTGGGCATATTTTCTGAATGTCTTCACAAATATCCAAAATTGGCGGTATTACTCTTAAAGAGTGAAAAAAACCGCCCGGCCCGCCGTTCTCCCCCGTTATTTGCGTACTCCCGAACATCATTGGAAATTCGAAATCCCACCTTAAGAGCCCGAACCTTGGAGGTATCTCAATTGCGTTAATAATAAAATTAGCGTCTTTTAAAGCTTCTTTCCTATCAATAGTTGACTCTACAGTATAATCTAGGTTCTTTTTTTCAACTGCAGCTTTACACGCTTGAGCTGCTAATTCCAGATTTTTTTCGTTTATATCGTGAAGGCAAACCGTAG
>JAHQWX010000149.1 GCA_029856375.1 Promethearchaeia archaeon
CAACAATAATCATTATCTCCAATCTTTTTAAACTCAACGCGTCCAGCAAAACCTAAATCATCTCCTGATAAATCATCGATTTTATCGGATCTGTTCGCTCCTATAGCTTTTGCTACTGATTTCGCATCAGATCCCTTTACTGATTTAATAGCAGCAATTCCTTCTTTCGCTAATTGGGCTGCTACTTTATCGTCAATAGCATTTTCGTTTATCACAAGATTCACTCCTAATTTAATAAATGTTTCCGCGTATCTCTTCATGATTTTTTCTTCTTCGTCTAAAAACTTCTGAATATCATCGGGGCTATGGATTTGTATTTCTGCTCCAAATTCAGTTTTTTTAATTTCAAGAGATTTCTTAATTACGGCAATTTTTGCGTTGCTAATAACATCTGGCATTCCTGGATGGAGCTTTTCTTTTTGAATGTAAATTCCATTAATTAATTCCGATTCGTTAAGAGATTTACCCTGTTCTTTCACCACGATAATATCCTCAACTTTTGAATACACATCAGAATCTTTATCTGAAATGATTTTAATCGCGTCTAAGACAATTTTTGCGAAAAAATCTTTCATTCCAGCGAGGCTCTTTGTACCCAAAGTTGTTTTTACTACGTTGAGCAATACTTTTTCGTCGCTACTGGTAACTTCTTCGCCGATATCACCTAATTCTTGGAGTGTTTTGTTTAACGCTGAGTTTAACCCTTTAATTATTATTGACGGATGAACACCTTGCTCGATTAATTCTACGCATCTATTTAACAGCTCTCCTGCAAACACTACGATACTAGTAGTTCCATCGCCCATTTTATGGTTTTGAACCTTCGATAAATCAACTGCCATTTTAGCAGAAACGTTCTCGACATCAATGGAGTCTAATATTGTAAATCCATCGTTAGTTATTTTAATATCTCCCATCGGGTCCACGATCATTTTACTCATTCCCTTTGGCCCATAAGTCGTTTTTATCGCTTCAGATATCGCTAGAATTGCGTTCACATTTCGATTTAAAGTGTCCCGCTTTTCGGTTTTTTCTGTTCCTTCTTTTAGTATAATAATTGGTTGAGACATTTTATGTGTCACCTTTTTAATGATCTCTTAGTCACAATCAATTCAGAGTAAATTAAAAATTTTTTGTCGATAAATGGAAAATTCTTAAATAAAAAAATAAAAAAAGAATTTAAAAATTAAATTTTAAATTTGGTTAAAATTTAACACTAATCTCTTGCTTTTAATAAGGTTGCAACGATTATAAGAACAAAGCAAATCAAATCTATCCACAATGTGGCTACTCCACCAAGTATCCAAAAGACTAAGGTAGTCCATAAAGCGATAAACACCATGAGAGCCCTTGCGTCGTCTTTTGTATTTATTGGACTTAAAGTATATGTGGTTTTCTTCATTCTTATCTTGTCGTAAATAAAACTTGCTGTTTTAGGGAAAAAGGTTATCGCTACATAGACTGTAATAGTGAAGATAATTGCAACCATATTTCCAATTAATACAAAACCACCAGTAATGGAATTAACAGCAGCAGTAATCGCGGTAATGATCGCCCATACAAGCCCATAGATACCGGCAACAAGGATAAGGTAATCTGGAACATCTCTATATCCCCACTTATCAAGAAAATTCTTAACTTTATTTCCAAATGTTCCTTCTTTCTTTTTCACTACCTTTTTCTCTTCTTTAGGTTTCGCTTCTTTCTTTGCCTTTTCTTCCTTGGGTTTCTCTTCTTTTTTAGCTTCTTTAGGCTTCTCCTCAACCTTTTTAGCGGGCTCAAATTCGGCGTTCGCTTCATCGATCCATTGTTGTGCTTTTGCTACACCAACACCAGGCAATTTGCTTGCTAAATCTTCAGCATCGGCTGCAACTAATTCTTCAATATTTGTGATACCGCTCGCTTTTAAGTTTTCTAGCGTTTTGGCACCAATTCCCTTAATTTCTGATATATCTTTCAAGCTAATCCCTCAAAATTTTAAATTATTTTTCAAAATAATTGCGTTAAGTAAAAAAAGATTTGGTACTTAAAAAATAAGTTTCAAATTAACTATAATAAAACATTTGAGGAGTTTTTATATTCTTTTAATACCATATTCGAAACCGTCCGAATAACGTATTTCTCCTTGTTTAAATCGCGAATAAAATTTTGGACATCTTCCAATTCTCTAAATCGGCAAATTAAAGCAGCGCTTTGCTCCCCCGTTATGTGAAAACACGCAAGTACTTCTTCGCGATCTTTTATTGACTCGAGTACTTCTTGGGTATGCTTTCCATCAATTTGAATCATTATAATAAAGCAAAGCTTGAAACCTAGCTTCTCGTTATTTATATTTACTCCAAATCCGTTTAAAATCCCCACATTTTTTAATTTGGTGATTCTATTATGGATCGTTCCAATTGAGACACCTAATTCAGTCCCAATTTCTTTGTACGATCTTCTCGCATCCCTTTGAAGCACCTTAAGTAATTCAATATCTAAATCGTCGATTCTTTCCTTCATCTAAGCTCTACTCGAAGAAATTAATTGGAATCCTTTCAATGATTCTCAGCAAGTATAATATTGATTAGAAATATTTAAAATAGTTTTGATTTTTGTTGAAAAAGTATACAATTAATAGTAAATTTGTAAAAAATTTTCAAAAATTTGATTTAAATATCTTAAAGCAAGGTCATTTGTACACTTCTTCTGGATCAAATACTTTTCTTCCAACTATTTTAAGTTTTCCTTCGTCAAGAATCCGGTAAAAACAACTATAATAACCTGTATGGCATCCACCACCAAGCTGGTGAACTTTTATTAAAAGCGTATCCTGATCGCAATCTATGTAAATTTCTTGAATTTCTTGTAAATGTCCACTGGTTTCTCCTTTTTTCCATAAAGATTTTCTCGAGCGTGAATAGAAATGGGTATATCCCGTTTCTAAAGACTTTCTAACGGCATCTTCGTTCGCAAACGCGACCATTAGGACTTTTCCTTTGTGGTCTTGTACGACAACTGGTAATAGACCGCCTTCAATCTTGGAGAAATCCAACTCCGCAACTATTTTATCTATTTCGCTTTTACTAAATTTTTTCATATATCCACACTTAATAATTTATTATTTTAAAGCAATTTTTTTATTATTTAAATTCTTCTATAAACCAAATATCTATATAATTCAAATAATTTCAGTGATATCACATGTCCGAAAAACCGCCAGACGATTTTAAAATCGATCCGTGGTCGTCTAATGCGTTATTAGAGGAAGACTACGAACGATTAATACAAGAATTTGGCATTGAAAAACTAAGTATCTCAGAAAGAGAACGATTAAAAGAAAATCGTTTTTTTCGACGCAAAATAATATTTGGACACAGAGATTTATCCACAATTTTTAAAGCTATAGATCAGAAAAAGCCATGGGCGGTAATGAGCGGGATAAAACCATCAGGTCCTTTTCATTTGGGTACTCTTACAACAGCGTTAGAAATTGTCGAGTTTCAAAAAATGGGCGCAAAAGCGTATTACTGCATTGCGGATATTGAGAGTTGGGAGGATAATGGAATTTCTTACGAAGAGGCCGAACCTTACGCAGTCGACCAGCTATCGGACATTTTAGCGTTGGGTTTAGATCCAGATCCAAAAAAAGCATATATTTGGCGTCAATCTAAAGAAACCATTGTCCAAGATGTTTGTTTTAAGGTTGGTCGCTTGGTGACTCAAAATATGTTAAACGCAATCTACGGCGAGAAAGATTTTGGATTATACCTAGCTGCGCTAATTCAAGTTGGGGATATTACTTTACCACAAGTTTTAGACGGTGTGCAGCCTGTAGTCGTTCCAGTAGGAATAGATCAAGACCCCCATTTAAGATTAACGAGAGATCTAACTCGTAGATATTATAAGTCATATTTCCTTCCAGGAGCTACATATCATAAATTACTCCCAGGACTTGATGGAACTGATAAAATGTCAAAAAGAAATCCCAACAGTTATTTCGATTTCAGCGAATCTATTGAATCTATCGAGAAAAAGATCAAGAATTCTTTTACAGGGGGGCGTAAAAATAAAAAAGAACAACAAGAATTAGGTGGCCAACCAGATATATGCATGATTTATAAAATAGAAATGTATCATTTCGAAGATGACGACGAAAAATTAGAAAAAATTTACAAAGATTGCATTACAGGCAAATTAATGTGCGGAGAACACAAAAAGGAGTGCGTAGAGAGGATTTTAAATTTTATTAACGAACATAGAAAAAAGAAAAAAAAGTTAATCGATAAAGCGCGTGAAATTTTAGGTATTGATTAAATCAAAACATCTCGGTTAAGATATTTACAACTTCTTCTCTCAAATTACCAAAGTTATCCTCTAGGAGTTCCCTTTTATCTTTATTGATAAGTGCCGATAAAAAGAAGTTCTCGTTTTTGATCTGAATTCTATCTAAAAACCACATAATTTTCCCTTCCATATCTGTAAGATCGTTTACTAAAGTGTGTTCTTCCTCCATTCTTTTCAGTATAAAGATGTGTTCTCTTATGTCTTCGAGGAGCTCAATGTATAAATCTTGATTTATTTCTTCGCTGTAAAATTCACTAATGATGATCCCATTTTGGTCAAAGAGAATAAGCGATAAACTTTTTAAAATATCAATATATTTTTCCATTAACTCCGAAAGGTCGAAGAATCTCTCATCAAATATGGATAAACCGTAAGATACTAACTGAACGATTGATATTATGTCGTATATGGAAGTTTGTTGAAAAAGAATTTTAAAATCTGGGAGTTTTTTTGTGATTTGTTCTTTTAAACTTTCAATCCGGTCTAAGATAACCTCGTCGTTTCGCAAGTCTGGATCAAACTTATGGAAAGTGATAATTATTGGAACATCCATTTGACTTTCAGCAAAAAAATCAAGAACATCGTTTAAATATTCGATTGATGTTGGGAGTTTTTCCTCGTCTTGAATGTCGATGAGATAAATAAATAAATCTGTGTCTGAAAAATAAAACTCAGCTCTCGATTTGTATTGCTCTCTATATTTTTGCTGACCTCCCATGTCCCAAAAATTTACTATTCGCCCCATAAATATCGTCTTTTTGTAATCAACTTTTATTGTAGGACGCAATTTCGCGATATAATCTTCAAAATTGTACTTTTTCTCAAGGGCGGTTAAAATAGACGTTTTTCCAGCGTTGTCTAAGCCACTAAAGATGATCTTTACCATCGATTCCTCAGATTCTCCCATTATCAAAATCTCCCATACTATTAATCCTAAATAAAGGTAAATTTACTAAATTAAATATATAATAATATTTCGAGTTTATTTTTTTTATATATTTTCTATATCAAAATTTTTAATCATTTTAGTTTTTGCGTCAACCCCAAAAACGATTGCAATAAATTCGTCTTTACTATTGTCTGGGTCTTCCATTATAAAATAAAATGCCTTTTCGTCGTGGTTTAATCCGATTTCCATTTCCCCGCATCCTTCTGGTAAGATTTTGGCAATTTCGGGTGGTGCGTTTTGCTTTAACAGTTCGTATACAACATCTTCTGTCGCACTCTGCTCCATCCTAAGCTTCTTAACATCGCTCATCTCGAATGCTGCTAAATGTTTTTCAATTTTATCGTTAAGCTCGTCCCAGAAATTAAACAATTCTTCGACATCT
>JAHQWX010000150.1 GCA_029856375.1 Promethearchaeia archaeon
ATTAGAATTGAGAATAAATAGTTCTTCAAAGTCGAGAAAAATCTTTAAAATATATCAATAAAGAATAAAAAACAAAATTAATATATAATACTTAAATTTATTTTAACTTTTAACGATTAAAATGATTTGCCCACACGGTTTAGAACAGATTGCTTGTCCAGTATGTAGGATTAGTGGAAAAACAACGCCACCAATTGGCTTAAAAATCGAAGACGCGCAATCAGAAATTTTAAAACCTTTAAATCCCGCAATCAAGGAAATTCAAGATAAAAGAACAAATATGCTTAATTTGTTAAAGGATCCCGTGCCTAAATTAAGCGTAACACCAAATATAGCTATGCCAGAACCACCTAATTTTAGTAAAATCCCAATAGCTGAGCCTCCTATTCACAAAAAACTGCAGGAATTAGATTCTCATGTGCCAAAAGAATTAAATCAGTTTGAAGATATTTCTGTCGAATTACCCGATGGGAAAATCAAGAAGACTAAGAAAATTTAATTCTTCTGCTAGTTTTATTAATGCTAAAACGTCTATACTTATAAGAAATCTCCATTAGATATTTATATTGAGTAAATCATTTTGGCAATTTTTGGGAGTTAGTTATGAAATATGCTGATAGAATGAATAAATTAGGAACTGAAACAGCTTTCGAAGTCCTCCAAAGAATATCCGAATTTCCTGCTGAAAGAAGGGAAAAAATCATTTCTTTTGCGCTTGGGGAGCCGGATTTCGATACTCCTGAGCACATCAAACAAGCGGGCATTAAAGCAATCGAAGAAAATTACACGCATTACACTCCATCGGGTGGAATTTTAGAGTTAAGAAAAGCAATTGCGGATTACGCGTCTGAAATAAAAATGCTACCGTTAGGTCCAGAAAATATAACAGTGTTCTCCGCCGCAAAAATCGTTGTTTGTTTTGCCATTCTTACGTGTACTAATCCGGGAGATGAAATTATCTATCCAAATCCAGGGTACCCTATCTACGAGAGCTTGATTAATGTGTTTGGGTGTAAGCCAGTTCCCGCTCAATTGTGGGAGGAAGAAGATTGGAACTACAATACAGACGAGTTGAGGGAATTAATCACGGGTAAAACCAGCATGATAATTATAAATAGCCCTCAAAACCCAACGGGTTCGGTTCTGAATAAAAAAAATCTCGAAGCGATTGCAGAAATCTCGCTAGAGAACGATATTTGGATTCTATCGGACGAGATTTATTCGAATTTAATGTACGATAACGAACAATACAAATGTATCGGATGTCTTCCCGATTTACAAGACCGAACGATAATATTAGACGGGTTTAGTAAATTCTTTGCCATGACCGGATGGCGACTGGGATATTCCATAACAAATCCCAAGATTGCTGAAGAATTTGCGAAATGGAATACCAACACTATTTCTTGTCCAGCATCGTTCACACAACAAGCAGGTTTAACCGCTATGTTGGAAGATAAATCTCCATCGTGGAGTATGGTAAAAGAATTCGAAACTCGTAGGAACTTAATCTGTGAACTGATTAACGATATTGATGGAATGTCTGCGAAAAAGCCTAAAGGAGCGTTTTATGTGTTTGCTAATGTTACCGAAGCTTGCGAGAAATTAGGATTAAAAGATTCCTTAGCTTTTCAGAATTATTTATTAGAAGAAGCAGATGTCGCCGTTTTATCGCGAGATTATTTTGGAAAGCGATCTATCGAAGAGACTCAGGAATATGTTAGATTTTCTTACTGCGTTTCCCAAGACGACATTAAAGAAGGATTAGAACGGATAAAAAAAGTTGTTAAATAGAATTTATAGGTTTAAGGGATAGTTTCCGTATTTTTCTACCGCTTCTACCATCCATTTTAAGTTTCGAGGTTCTACCGAGGGATGCATGTTGGTTGCTGAGCAAATGTATCCTCCACCAGGTCCGGCAGTTTTTATAGCGTTCTTCACCCAATTTTCCACATCCTCTTTGGTTCCGTTCGCTGTTAGAACATGAGTTATGTCAACATTTCCTAACAAACACAATTTATCGCCCACCTTCTTTTTTATTAAATCCAAATCAACATTAGCGGTGGGTTCAAGCGCGTGAAGTCCATCGAAACCGCTATTTACAATGAAGTCCAACAATGGAGTTATTTGCCCATCAGTGTGTATTATTACTTTTTGACCCCTTTCGTGAACTGCGTCCGTTAATTTCTCATACGCCGGTTGAAGCAAGTCAACAAACTTTTTAGGAGACATCATCGGGCCAGTTTTATAAGCCAAATCTGCGGACTCAATAAAAACCTCAACGCCGACATCCATATAGGCGTTGTATAAGGCAACGTTAAAATCTGCGTATACATCAAACACTTCCTTTATAAATTCTGGTTTTTTATGGAGCATTCTCGTATAAAACGACATCCCCATTCCCTGCCACGCAGATTCAAATATTCCCGCCAAATCGTTCGTAGCAAATAAGAAAATTTTGTCTTTATGCTTCTTGTTTATGCGCCTATAAAACTTCTTCGCCATTTTGCAATACTTATCGGTATAAATATCCTCGATGTCTTGCTTGAGTTGTTCCCATTTTTCAACCGAGTCTAAAGTACCGCGAGTATAGTAAGGGAAAAAATTGCCGTCGTTGTCTTCGAGCTGCCAAATCCTCCCAAAAATGTCATACATTTCTAATTCGCTTTTGAATCTTAATGGAATTATGCCCACCTGCATGGCATCGAGACCGATTTCGACTGCTGCTTCCACCATACGGCTAAAAATAGATGTTTCAACCGATTCTATTAAACTACTTAATTCTTCGATGTAATTATCGGGATTAATTGACTTGACTTGTTCAATTAAATCGAAATCCGTCATTTGCGGTTTTCCCAGTATTTTATCTACATTGTTACCGTCTATAGCAATAACATGAGAAGGAACTCTATCGGGTTCTTCTAAATTGAGCGTAGTCAATACTCGTTCTCTACTTTCCATCTTGAATAAACCTTGTTTTTTATAGCAAAAATAATTATAGATTCACGATTCTATTTATTAATGCTTCCTCACCGCGATAAAAATCGGTCTCAAGATATTTTTAATATTGTTACTGGCTATTATTTAATATAGAAATTCTTAATCAAATACTAAAGAGTGATTTGCGTGTTTTATCCCTTGCTTTTCCTAATAATTCCATTCGTATTAATGGTACTTTCCGCAGTTATGTTTATAAAGAGGGACCAGGTTCAACTTTTTAAAAAAGTAATTGAAAGCACTGCATATAACGTATTTGTTGTAGCCACTTGGAATCTTTGCGTTATAGTCTTGATGCCTTTTTCCCCTCAGAGAAGAATTATTGGAGAGAACATGTTGTATTTAAACATCGCTGGTTTAATAATGTTCATTTTAGGAATTGCGTTGGCAATTTGGCTATTTGCGCAAAAGCGCGGGATTGGCGCGCAGGAGATGGATAAATTGCTTACCACCGGAGCTTACGGCGTTTGTAGGAATCCAATATACTTAAGCCAGCTGTTATGCTTTTTCGGGCTCGTATTTCAAAGCGGGGCGTTCGACGCTTTGCTTTTATCGCCAATTTTATTCGTTTTATACATAGTAGAAGCAAAAATTGAAGAAAAATACTCCATAGGAAAAACATTCAAGGAAGAGTACGACGAATACCGTAAGAGAGTTCCAATGTATTTAAAATGGTGGATATTTGTAATCTTATCGGCAGCATTCCTAAGCTTCTTTCTAATGTCTCTCGGTTTTGGATTGTTAGTGATAGCAGCGTGATTTTGGTTAGTTTATCTTAAGGTAAATCGCTCTTTTCAAGATTTATTTTCTGCGACATATTAAGAGATGTTCTTAAACTGTCTTATTAACTCTCTAACATCGAGAATAATAATAGAAAAAATTGGAAAGTCATAATAATCCATTATTAGTTCTAATCTTTTAATATGAATAAAAATAGTATAAGATTCCAAGCAAATTATTTTTTTGTTCCAAATTTTTTTTTTGTATGATATCTATTTATTGATATGTCAGGTATTGAAACGGTTTTATGTGTGAAATGACTAGCGTAGATGAATGGATTAAAAATGAAAGCGAATCTGTACTTCGAGAAGTTGGTATTAAGAGCGGGCAAACAATCCTAGACTTTGGATGTGGTTCGGGAGTTTATACATTCATTGCATCAAAAATTGTAGGGCGAGAAGGAAAAATATATGCGCTTGATTCGGATGAAGAAGGTCTTCTTAAAGATCTTAACAATAAAATAATAGAAGAGAATTTAGAAAACATTGAAATTATTAAAACATCTGGTGAAATAAATATACCCTTGAAGGAAGAGTCAGTTGATATCGTATTAGTTTTTGATGTATTTCATCTCTTAGATCAAGGAGAGAGAAAGAAATTAATTAAAGAAGCACGACGAGTTTTAAAAAAGGGAGGTTTTTTATCCTATCACGCTACGCATATTGGAGGTGGTTATAATATTAATTTAGAAGAAATTCATTCAAGAATGGAAAAAAATAACCTAATATTAAAAGAGAAGTTTGAAAAACCGATGTTTCATTGGGCTTGGATTGAAGATTCTCAAATTTTCAATTATTGCAAAATCACCAGATCTTCGATGTAATGCTAAATTCTATTTCATTTTGTATAAGGTGTTTAAAATACCAAATGAATGTTTTTGTGTTTTTAGAGCGCTAGAAATGTTTTTTCTAGTGGAATCGAAACAAGATCTTTATATAAGATGGGTCAAAAATTAGTCCTTGTGCCCTTTTATTATAGTTCGCAATATTATTCATTAAGAAATATCACAAGTTTATTGACGAAATTTTGCTTTTAGGTTGATGCGAGTGGAAAAAAACGATTTTGAAAAATTCAACAGCTTAATGTCTTATTTTGAAAAAATTAAAACCGAAATGTTGTCTTTTCTCGAAAAGAAAAACTTTCTTAAAGATTACTCGTCTCTAAAAAAGAGGCTTTTGCCTTTAGAGAGGGAAATCGAGAATATCAAAAATTAAATTTTTTCGAGCAGTACGACGGCTTTGCGAGCAGAGAGACCAGTCTCTCAAGAGCACGGAGGTTCTGCGACGACGCGTACGAGGTGCTGTCGATACTCGAGAAAAGACTAAAACCTAAAGCGTATTACGACCCGAAAATCTCGGATCCCGAGGGTTATGTGAAAAGCGGCATGAAATTCTTTATTGAATATTATTTCGAACTTACTGGAGAAAACTTGAGGAAGTACCTGCAGAATTGGTTTGCGATTGAAAGTTCTGGTTCTTTGGAACTAACGATTGATCCAGGCGATTATCAGTTTGTCATACAAAAGCATTGGTTCGCGAGCGAGGGAATCTACTTGAACTGGCCAAACGAGGGGCTCGGGTTCTCGATTGCGGAATTAGCTGTGGTATTAGGCGAGCACGACGAGATGATATCGCGAACGTCATAGCGGAGCGGGAACGTCTGCTGGCGGCCGAGCGCGCCCAAGCCCAGCGACAGGCCGCCCTGTTCCGGCTTAGCGCGGAACTGGCCGCCACGCTCGACGAGGCCAAGGTCTGCCGTCGCGTGGTGGACGGCTTGCACGGTACGCTGGGCTACGATTACGTGGGGCTCTACCTGGTGGACGAAACCACAGGCGACCGCGTGCACGTCGCCAGCGTCGGTTTT
>JAHQWX010000151.1 GCA_029856375.1 Promethearchaeia archaeon
AATTCTTTACTGTAAATGAAGTATAACAAAAAAGCCCCTGGGGGGATTTGAACCCCCGACCTTCTGATTACGATTTCTGTGCAAATAACGCATGTCAGACGCTATACCGCTAAGCTACAAGGGCCTATCTGTTGGTGAATTTTTCAAAAATTAAATAATAATAATTATAAAGGAATTTTAAATTTTATTAAGCAATTAGGTTCAGTTAATTCCAAATGAGCGAGAATAAACCGGATTTAAAGCTGCAGGATCTTGGAGAGTCCAAAATAATCGAATTGATTGAACAAATAATATTTGAAAAAACAGGCGAACAAATAAAAATCGACGATGCTTTTTTTATTGATTTGAATATCCAAAAAGAATCACCGCACACTCAAATAGTATTAAATACAGATATGCTTATATCGACTTTTGACGCCCCTCCTCAAATGAGTAGTTATCAAATCGGCTATAAGTCAATAGTGATGAATGTTAGTGATTTATTAGTTAAGGGAATTACACCAATTGCGGTAATCATTTCTTTAGGGCTCCCTAATTCGCTATTAATTAAAAAATTCCGAGATATTATTGAAGGAATTGCAGAAGCGTGTAAATTTTTTGATATGAGTTACATTGGTGGAGATTTAAATGAGATAGAAAAAGAGATCATAATTAATCCTACGGTAATTGGATTTGTTCAAAAAGAAGCAATTATATTTAGAAAAGGTATGAAAGTTGGAGATGTTTTGTGCGTTAATGGGAATTTTGGGCTTACAGGCGTGGGATTTAATATCCTTTTAAACCAAATCGGAAACGAAACCAATCCAAAATATAAAAAAGCGATCGATTCCGTTCTCAATCCTACTGTGCAAGCTATCGAAGGAAAACTTCTTGCTGAGAATAATTTGGCAACCTCTAGTATAGATTCGTCCGATGGACTCGCTAAATCATTGAAAGACCTATCTATTGCAAACGAGAATTTAGGATTTGAAGTTGATTTCCACCAAATTCCTGTCAATGAAGTCGTTAAAGACTATTCTGAGAACTATAATGTCCCACTTCATAAGCTTTTGTTCAATGGAGGCGAAGAATTCGTCCATATTTTCACTATTAACCCTAAAAACCTTGATAAGGCTATAAAACTAATTGCAGATAATAAAGGATCTTTGATCCCAATAGGGAGAGTTATCGCGGAAAACGAAATTTTTATAATCAAGGATAACGAGAGAGAAATTTTACAAGAATTTGGCTACGAGCATTTTTTAACGACTCGTAAGAAATAAGAGAATTAAGAAAAATTTTTATTTAGTTTAGCATTATATAAAATTCAAATAATTTGTTCTCGTTATTTCAATATTTCTAAGGGCTTGTGGCGCAGCCAGGTAGACATTTCAGTGTCTCAACTGGATGGCTTAACGCAACGGGCTTTTAACCCGCAGGTCGAGGGTTCGACTCCCTCCAAGCCCGCTATATTCCTCAAAAATTGTATATTTATTAGGTGCACAGTTGTGAACATTCAAAAAATAATTAAATTCAAAAAATAATTAAAATAATTAAAATAATCTTCAAAAATTGTAATGAAATTTCGAGACCAGCTCTTAATCAAGTCAGAGGCTCCAATTAACGAGGAATATGGTTGTAGACCAGAAGATCGAGATTTTGAAGCTTATATTAATTATGGTATTATCAACCTTGATAAACCTAAGGGTCCCACTAGTCATGAAGTGGTAACATGGGTTCGGAAAATTTTAAATGTACAAAAAACTGGACATGGAGGGACTCTTGATCCGAGAGTAACTGGAATATTGCCTTGTGCGATTGGAAAATCTACAAAGGCTGTTTCATATTTATTAAATGCGAATAAAGAATATGTTTGCATTATATATTTTCACTCTCCCATTTCAGAGAAACAAATTAAAAGTATATTTAATGTATTTACTGGTAAATTATATCAGAGACCACCACTAAAATCGTCAGTAGCTAGGAAATTACGAGTGAGAGAAATATTATATAATAAAATCATCGATATTAACGGTCGATATGCGATATTTAGAGTTGGTTGCGAAGCAGGCACTTATATTAGAAAATTATGTTTTGATATCGGTGAAGCTCTATGTATGGGGGCTCATATGGTCGATTTAAGAAGAACTCAATCAGGAGTTTTCACAGAAGATAAATCGCTCGTAACTTTACAAAATTTAAAAGATGCAATTGACATATATAGAGAAGAGAGCAACGAATTTTATATTAGGAATGCAATACAACCTCTTGAAAAAATCACAGAGGCGTACCCAAAAATCATTGTTAGAGATAGTGCTATAGATGCAATATGTCATGGAGCTAATTTAGCATCGCCTGGTGTCTTAAGTGTCGATGCTTCTATACAAAAAGGTCATATTGTTGCGATAATGAGTCAAAAAAAAGAATTAATTGCTTTTGGTACGGCATTAAAAAGTGGATTAAAAATCTATAAAGTAAATTCAGGAATTGTCGCTAAAGTCGATAAAGTATTTATGGAAAGAAATACATATCCAAAATGGTCCGCGTTCAAATGAGTAGTAATAATGAAAATCATTATTTTTCTAAAAAACCTCAAGCGCCATTGAAAATCTTTTCTATTTCTGAGAGTTTACGCGGCCACCTTTATATTTTTAAAACGACTCCAGGAGTATTTAGCTCAAGAAAAATTGATTTAGGGACAAAAACGCTCATAAAATATATGGAAATACCACGCGAAAAGAGCAATTTATTAGATATGGGTTGTGGGTATGGACCAATTGGATTAGTTCTTGCTAAAGAAAACCCCAATAGCACTATCTTTATGGTTGATATCAATAGAAGAGCTATATGGTGTGCGCGAGAAAACACAAAAATTAATCAAATATCCAACGCTAAAACCATTGCTGGTTCTTATTTTGAGCCCATTAATTCTCAAGGTATTAAATTTGACGGAATTTATACAAATCCTCCCTTAAAAAAAGGTAAAAAAGAGTTTTTACGGTTTTGTGAATCAATTCCGAACCATTTAAAATCCGATGGTATGTTCCAATTCGTTATAAGAAGGACAATGGGAGCGAAAAATATTTTTTTACTACTTCAAAAAATGCTACCAAATATGGAAGTAGAAGTTCGATTCAAAAGAAGTGGTTTCTGGGTCTTTTACTTAAAAAAAAAGACATAAAAATCGAAAAATTTTTTAGATATCGAAGACTTAAAACTTTAAAGCACTTTTTTTTCTATACAAGCGAGTGATATTTTTGGCTAAGCAAAATATAGATGTCTTGAAACACATTTTTGTTCCCAAACATGTTTTATTAACTAAAGAAGAAACTATTGAATTATTAGAGAAATATAAGATAGGCTTAATCGATTTACCAAAGATTTTAAACACGGATCCTGCTGTTTTCGCGGTTGGAGGGAAAGAAGGAGATGTTTTAAAGATTTTGAGAAAATCTCACACAACTTTGGAAGAGATCGAATATTATAGATATGTTACTAAGGAAAAAACAACGTGAATAATTCAATAAAAATAAATAAAAATAAATTAAGTGGATTAGATTGGAAGAAATTTACGAATTAATTAATGTAGATGCTTGGTTAATATTAAAGAAATTATTTGAAGAGAAAGGTTTGGTCCGCCAGCATCTTGATTCTTATAACGATTTTATCGAACATCGTATGCAAGAAATTGTTGATGAATCAGGGCAAGTTGTTCCTGATATTCCGGGATTTAAAATAAAATTTGGAAAAATTAGCGTTGACCCACCAAAAATTAGGGAAGCAGATGGTGCAACGAAGGAAATAACTCCCATGGAAGCAAGAATTAGGGAATTAAGTTATGCGGGAGATATTAAATTAGAAATGACGCCGATAACCATTGATGAGAGAACTCAAAGAGAAGAACCCCAAGAGACTCTTGAGATTTATATCGGAAAAATCCCAATAATGTTAAAAAGTTGTCGGTGTCCCCTTCGCAGTTTAAATGATTTGGAATTAATTAATCGAGGAGAAGATCCTTTAGATCCCGGTGGTTATTTTATTATAAATGGCACTGAAAGGGTATTAGTTACACAAGAAGATCTCGCACCAAATAGAATTTTAGCGGAAGAAGCTAGTAAAAGTTCAAGCGCTACTCATCAAGCAAAAGTTTTTTCTACAAAGAATGGCTTTAGAGCTCCAGTTACCATCGAACGAAAAAAAGATGGAAACTTACGAGTGTCCTTTCCCTCAGTTCCCGGAAAAATTCCATTAGCCATTCTAATGCGTGCCTTAGGACTGAAATCTGATCGCGAAATCTTTGAAGCAATTTCTGAAAACAAAGAAATTGAAAAAGAACTAATACCAGTAATTGATGTTGCTTCAGAAATTCAAGTTCATCAAGATCCCGAGAAATCTCACGAAAATGCTCTCGATTACATCGGAAAAAGGGTTGCCGTAGGGCAAACGAAAGATTATCGTATTAAAAGAGCCTGCCAAGTATTAGACCGATATCTATTGCCTCATATCGGCAATGAAGAGGATGATCGAGTTAAGAAGGCTTATTATCTAGGGCAAATGGCGCAAAAAGTAATGGAACTCTCTTTAGGAATGAGAGAGCCTGATGATAAAGACCACTACGCAAATAAAAGGCTCAAATTAGCAGGTGATCTGTTTACTTCTTTATTTAGAGTGGCATTTCTAAACCTAGTCAAGGATATTAAGTATCAGTTAGAAAGGATTGCCGTTAGAGGAAGAGCTCCTAACATCAAGACTGCTGTTAGAGCCGATGTTATTTCGGAGAGAATAAGACATGCTCTTGCCACGGGAAACTGGGTTGGTGGAAAGGCAGGGGTAAGCCAACTATTAAATCGGACAAACCATGTTGCATCTCTTAGCCACCTAAGAAGAGTCGTTTCCCCCTTAAGTAGAAGTCAACCACATTTTGAAGCAAGGGATTTGCATCCTACTCAATGGGGCAAAATTTGCCCTTCAGAAACTCCAGAAGGTCCGAATTGTGGCCTTGTAAAGAATTTAGCGTTGGCCTCAATAATTTCAGTGGGTACAGAAGAAGACACGATTGACAACATTTTGATTGATCTTGGAGTCATTCCCATCGACGAAGTTAAAAACATTAAAGGAAACAAAACTAAGGTCTTTCTAAATGGAAGATTAATAGGTATACATCAGAGGTATAACCCATTAATAAGACAAATTCGCGATAAAAGACGGAGAGGAGAAATTAATCAAAATGTGAACATTGCGTATTATTCCGATGCCAACGAGATACAAATAAACTGCGATGGAGGAAGAGCGACGAGACCTTTATTCATTGTGAAAAATGGGAATCTTTTAATCTCTAAAGAAGATATTGAAAAGTTAAAAAGTGGTAAATATCAATGGTCTGATTTGATAGAGAAAGGAGTTATCGAATATTTGGATGCTGAAGAAGAAGAAAATGCGCTTATAGCTATGTTTCAAGAAGATATCAGCCAAGAACAAACCCATCTCGAAATCTCTCCCGCCGCAATTCTTGGAATTTGTGCTTCGATTATACCTTTCCCCGAACATAATCAATCGCCAAGAAATACTTATGAAGCTGGAATGGTCAAGCAGGCTTTAGGCCTCTTCTCAGCAAACTTACATTTACGATTAGATACGAGAGGG
>JAHQWX010000152.1 GCA_029856375.1 Promethearchaeia archaeon
ATTAGTTACATCAAAGACTATCAAGGCACCATCTGCGCCCTCTAAATACAATTTTCTAAGTTTTTTGAACGAATCTTGACCTCCTAAATCCCATACTTGCGCAGCAATATTCTTATCGTCGATCTTAACAGTCTTTTTTAGAAGATTTACTCCTAAGGTGCTTTTAAAATCTGTGCGAAATTTATCTTCCATATATCGATAAAGTAGCGATGTTTTCCCCACCCCAGCTTCTCCCAATAAGCAGACTTTCAATACCCAGCCTACATTTGCGCACATCTTTAAAAATCTACCTCACTTAGATACTTCATTGAAGTTTTCTTATATATTAAAGTTATGTGTAAAACTATTTAATTCATATTATTATTAAGTCTGATTCTGATCTTCTAATTCTTTAAACTTACATTTAGTCAAAACATTTATTGTTAAATAGCCAATATATATTGCTACACCTATTAGTGAAAAACCAATTGCAGAAAAATAAATCCCTATAAATCCAAATGGGCTGAATAGCGAGGCTCCAGTTATTATAATAGCCACACCCGCGATTAAAAATAACAATATTAAATAGGGGCTATATTTATTAAGAAACATTATGTATTTATCTTTCTTAAGAACTATTTTTTTTTGCTCTGGCGTTAATTTACCGAAGCAATTAACGCAAAACACGCCGTACTTAGAACCCCCGTGTTTCATGCAATCGACACATACGATCTCCTTACATTGATCGCATTTTACAAAAGACTCAATGTGAATTAGCCTCTCGCATATAGGACATTTTCTTAATTGACTTTCTCGAAGAGCATCGTAATTAACAAATGAAATAGAAATCACCAACTGTTATGTCTTGGCGGGATACGAAGAATTAATCCTTCTGATAAACGATCATAAACTCGCAATACGGTTTATTAGTCTGAAGGCTACAGTTTAATTCCTGAGCAAAACAGTGAGATTTGCTCATTTTTTCTACGAAAGCTGCTAATAAACCTGCTTCAAAACTACAAAAAGACTCTTCTGCTTTGATGTTTAAAGGAATTAATTGCTTACACGAGCGACACCCAAATAATCTAAAAGAAGCATGTTCTTTGGATCGCTCGGTTATTTCAACATCGCCCAAGTTAAATTTCTTTATTACCTTTGCCAATTCATCGGGAATGTTCATTAAATCAGAGACTTCCGGCACTTCAAATAAAGAACCAAGCTCGTGGCCCAAATAGTAAAAGATTGCTTCTAATTGATGACCTAAGGCTAAAATCGAGCCAATTTTCAAATCTCCTATTTCCTTTCCCTCGAGAACATTCGATTTCATTCTCTTTAATAATTCCATTAATAAAGCACGGTTCAAACCAATCCCACTCTTTTTATTTCTTTTTTTTTTTATATTTTTTAAATTTTAACTGAAGCGATATATCCTTGAAGAATTGCGTCAATTATTTCATATTGATCGAAATTTGGGGGTATTTTTTTTCCTGCAATTACTAAGGCTGGTACGGAGGTAATATTGTATTGCTGTATTAATGGATTTTTTGCATCAATCATTATTTTCTGAACGGCTAATCTGTTACCAAACATTGAAATGTTTATTTTATCGATAAGCTTTTCGGCATCCTTGCACGGCTCGCAATAAATAGACGAAAAGAACAAAATCTCCGGCGATCCCTCTGAATCTTTTGCAGGTAAGGGCATTTCATTACATTAATATGATTTGGATATCTTTTGAATTTTACTTAACTTATTTTGTAACCGAATCGTGTAGATATTTGATAATCGATCGAAAGGCGTCGTACACATTTTCACCGGTTTTAGCACTTGTTCTGTAGTATTTTAAAAAGTTAATGTCATCTTTCAATCCGTCAACTTTTTTCTCGTCGTCGCTCTTTTCTACATCGATTAAATCCGATTTATTTCCGAATAATACAACTGGTAAATTTCCACAATGTTTTTGAATGTCTTCGTACCAAGATTTTAAATTTTCAAAACTCTGGTCGTCAGTTAAAGAAAATACCATAATACCCGCTTTTGCACCCTTATAGAATGTCGGTCTCATAAAAGAAAACTCAGATTGACCCGCAATGTCCCAAAAGAATAGTTTGACCATGTCCTCGTCGAAAGATTCGAGGTACTTGCTAAATTGCGCACCAATGGTCTTAATATAGTCAGTAACAAAATTACCCTCCGTATATTGCTTGATGAGCGATGTTTTTCCCACCGCCCCATCTCCAATTACGACGATTTTAAACACAAACGCTTTTTCTTCTTCTTCTGCACTCAAATCGATTTCACGTAATAATTTTTTGTTTTTATGAAATTATATTAGCTTGTTTTATTATAAATGATATGAATTTATTTTATACTGCTTTTTATTTAATATTGTTTGGTACAAGGAAGATTTTACAGCTTGAAAAAAAGATTTATCTCATTATTCATTAAACACCAATCTAAGAAACCGTTCCCGTATCTATAGGTCGATCTAAAAACTCCTTACCAAAATTCTCGTATTCCTTTGCAGCTTCTTTAAATTCGATTGCTCGGGCTCTATAATATTGAGTTATTCCTTTATTTGTTAGACGGATTTTGTGGTCTTTTTGGATAAATAAACCTTCCCTTTCCATTTCTTCCAAGATTTTTTTGATTCCCGTTTTTTGAATGTCGTAAAATTCGATAATTGCGAATACATCGTAATACTTATAACCCTTATCAAGTGCTTGTATAAATCTATCGTTTAAATTTTCCTTCGATAATGGTTTATCGTGGAGAGTTTTTAGAATCCAATAACTAATCCAGTTGTCAAATTTTTCGTCGATTTTTAATTTAAAGGCGTCTATTTTAATATCTTCTCCAGCCAAAATCAATTCTCGTAAAGTGATAACTCCATCATATATAATTATTGCAGAAATAAAAGTTCCAATAATGCTGTCTATATAATAAATATTACCCAATGAAAATAGTAATCCAATTAAAACTCCCGTTGATAACCTTATGTTATTTATGTTATCCTTTGCATCAGTTAATAGAGAGAAATTAGCCGATAATTTACCAACTATCTTCTTGTAATGCATTAGGAAATAATTCAAACCGATAGAAATTGATACTATAATGAACGTATAAAGATCGGGTTTTACAATCTCGTTGCTTATAAGCGAGAGAATCGATGTTATCATGAGCAATATCCCAGTTAATAGCATAAACATCATGATTATAATCGAACCTAATCGGTCTTTTTGGAACTTCATGCTTAAATAAATAATAAAAATTTTTATAATATCTGTAAAATTTTCCATTCCTTCATTAAATAACGCATCGCTTCCACTATTTAATCCCATTAAGATTTTCAAAAACGATAAGAACACTAAACAAAGGAGGGAAATTATTAGAATAGTTTTTTCGTTGATAAAGAATTTCACTTCTCTTCGACGAGACAGGAGGAGCTCGTTCGCTTTTTCCAAAAGATCTTGTCCTTGTTCGGTTAACGAAAACACGCCTTTCTTATCTTCGATTAAACCATCGTTAACGCTTGTTTTTATGATACCATCAAGCAGATCTGGAGTGAGTTTTAAATAACTCATGTGTGCACAATAGAGAGATTTAAAATGATCAATAAGCTTCTGACGAGTATTTTCTCCCTTATATATTGCGGAAAAGACGATAAAACGCCTTGCGAGAGATTTTTCTTTTAACAGCGTCCTTCTTGCGTAGCAAATATAAATGTCTCTTTTTTCCATCAAATATCATCGATTAAAATTTAATCGCTTCTGGAATCTAATTGCATTTCATCCCAATAAGAAGAGAAACAAAACTAATTAATAAAAATTTCGGGTGAATTAGCTTAAACTAACTTTATGATTTATATAAAACCTTCACAAGCGATTGAAACGCATCAAGAACGTTTATTCCGGTCTTTGCGCTCGTGTAATAATGTCCAATAAAAGCTATATCGCTTCTTAAAGAATCAACTTTAGAATCGTCAAGTTTCTTTTCATTAACCAAATCCACTTTATTACCAAAAATTGCAACTGGCAAATCGCCACAATGCTTTTTGATATCTTCATACCAGGTTTTCAAATTTTTAAAACTCTCATCATCTACTAACGAATATACCATAATGCATCCACGAGCACCCCGATAAAATGTTGCCCGCATTAGCGCAAAATCGTCTTGTCCTGCGATATCCCAAATGAAAAGATGTACTTTTTGTCCTTCAATATTTTCAGAGAATTGGGAAAATTGTGCGCCTATTGTTTTTATGTATTTCTTCTCAAATTTCCCAAGCGTATATTTTTGGATTAAAGAAGTTTTTCCAACGGCCGGGTCTCCAATAAGAACGATCTTAAAAACATAATCAGCTTTTTCCTCGCTCAAATATTATTCACCATGTTTGTTTTTTCTCTCAAATAATTAACAATTATTTTAGATTGGTATCAATTTTATTTTTGTTTAACATAATAAAAAAGTATATCTACAAAAAGAGTAAATTCTATTATAAAAATATTGAAAACGAAGATCTGATAGTACTTGCCTCAAGACATAAACGACATGACATTTTGCGAAAATTGTAAAATGAACGTGTTTTCTGCGAGACCTGAATTTAACACTATAATTTTTATAGTAAACGCTGTTGTTATGTTTATTATCGTGCTTATTATTTCGTTTTCTCCTCTATTCTATTTCCTTTTTTTTATGTGGTTTTTTATGGTCGTAAATCCTTATCTTATCTATTATGGCTTACAACCGAAAAAATTTTGTCCAAAATGTCGTTCCAGAGTGGTAGAGAAAAATTTGGAGTATGAACCGTTCGGGTCGAAGAAGGGTGAGGGCTTACCTCGATTACCTTACGAGACTCAAACGACTCAAGTACCGCAAACTGGTCCAGTAACGCAAGGATGGTTCTGCCCTTATTGTGGCGCAGCAATTAGTAGGGATTGGAAGTTTTGTAAGAAATGCGGTAAAACTCTTGAAATCAACCTCTAATCGTTCTATAAAAATTGCGTTCGCGATATTTTTAAATTAAATAGCTTAAAATATGTGAATTTCGATATATTTTATAAAGATTAAGTATCGTTATTTTTAATAGGGAAAGGATATGGGTTTAATTCGCGAGTGCGGGCTTCTGTTTCGAGGATATACGCTTATTAACTCACAATATCACGAATTCGGTTCGTCAGTTAAGGATAAAGACCTAAGAAGCGGATTACTAACGGCTATTATAGATTTTTCTGGTGCAGCATTTTCTACAAGTTCCTTGGAATACATCGAAGGGAAAAAGAAGGTAATTTTTTTTACTCGCGATTCAATATTTTCAGGAGGCGAGAAAGAGAAAGAGCCAATACTCGCGTATGTGATCGCAGATAAGGATAAAAATGTAGATAAAGAACGAGAAAAAATTATTCCCGATTTAAAAAAAATACTCAATCGATTTGTCGAACAATTTAATGGATCTAATTTATCGTATGTCTCAGAATTTGAACATTTTAAAAAAGAGATCGATGAGATCTTTAGCGCAGCAGGAACAAGCGTCGACCAAAGACTAAAAGGAGTCTTTTATTGAATTTTTTAAATACGATAAAATGAGCGGAAGTGCGATGGTTGCGTCGCAAATTAGCGTTGTCTGCAAAGCTTTTTC
>JAHQWX010000153.1 GCA_029856375.1 Promethearchaeia archaeon
AATTGATTTTTCTGAAATGCTCGAGGAGATTGAGGACCCACTCTTTGGATTCGAAGTAGGCGTCCCAGATCCATCAAATATTCCGTTTGAGACCGCGAAATCTCTTTTCACCGATGAAAATCCAAAAGCACTGACGAATGACGACGGAATTAACCATTGGATCGCAGCGTACACAGATGATACATACAAAGACGACTTAATTCTGAATTTTTCATTAGCAGAATATCAAATGGACATGCTTTTGGACTGGCTGTTTAATCGGTCGTTTAGAGACGATGTAGTTCCGTTTCTAATCGAAGTCGCACCTCCCGCAGGAATGGGTATGACGATGACGGAGTTCGCAAAAGTAATTCTATTAGAAGTTTGGACTAATGGCACCGCGTATGGAAGGGCCTTATATCCATATGGATTCCCACTTCCTTTAGGTGATATAGAAGTGTTTGGGCTTGAAGTAGGTTATCAAGATCCTGAAACTCCTGTTGTTGCGTCTGGTATCTCGTTGAGTTCAGCACAAATTATGTGGGATTCCGAATCAGATGTATCATTAACCAATGATTTAGGACTCGAGAAGTGGTATAAAGCAGTGAACGATCCTTTCTCTGATTCTGCTGCCGAGTTAAAAGAAACAGTTGGCTTAAATGACGAACAATTCTTTATGGTAATTGAATGGTTACCCAAGTTTCGAGACAATGTTATGCCTTATCTCGCTCAATACGAGATGGGTTTACCGATGGACACAACAGCGTTAGGTAATATGCTCCAATTCGGCACAACTATGATTGGAGGTGCCTGCTTAGGAGTGAGCGGTCTTTCATACAGTAGACATGTAGTGAAAAAAAGGAAAAAGGCGGCATCGTATGGTCTGAAGAAATTCCCAAAAAAGAAGAAGCTTAGCAAAAAAACCGCATTTCCAGAAGAAAAAGAAGCACCTAAATCCAAAACCCAAAGTTCAATAAAAGAATTGAATGGAGCGTTCCCAGAATCTGAAGAGATTTTAGGGGATAAACAGAGTAGAAAAAATATTGAAGGAAAAAAGGACAAAGAAATGGAAGAATTATGGAGAGCTGCAAAAAACGAGGATAATGAAGGAATTTAAGAACAAAATTTAGTTTTTTTATTTTTTTTTTTTTATTTTATTTTATTTTATTAATCCACAATTATGGGCGTAGTGACAATGTCATTAATCTTAACTTATTAGTAATTCATCCATCTCTTTCTATTTATTTGGTGAAAAAACTATTTCTGTACATTCAAGATAAATTTTTAAGTAAAATTATGATAAAAAAAAGTGATATCAAGCATTATAATCGATGGTTAACCGCCCGGATTCAGAATTATGTTAATAACTTAGATGATGATATCAAATATTTATTTGAGCCTCATATTTCATTTAAAAAAATGTCCAAATTCTTTGGATTATGGACGGGATATCTCCCACACATGAGATGTGAAGTAAAAGCCAAAAGCAAAATCTCAGAAAATTATCTTAAAATAATGCGAGATTGTTTGAGAGAAAACATAGAAAAATGGATTAAGATGTATCCTACATTAGCTGAAAAGCTATTAAAAACTTATTCTGATATAATATATTTCATAGATGAGTATTCAATAATATTAAAACCACCACCCTTCCCTAATTATCAAATGTATCGATTCCATCCTAATTTTATTAGAGATTATTTTGCAAATATTAGTTCTAAAGAGCAGGCCTATTGGCTAGGATTTTTATTTGCTGATGGGTATATAAGTATCGAACATAAGAAAGCTAGGGATTATTATAGGATGGGGATAACATTAGGACGGAAAGATAGAGATTTCCTTGCAAAATTTTGCAAATCTATAGGTCTAAATCCAAAATTTATCTCAGATGAAAGAAGTAGAAGCGATTTTAGTGACAAGATGTATGATATTAGTAGAATTCGCTGGGGTGACCAAAAAATGGCTCAAGATCTTATAAATTTGGGAATGGAATATGAGTTCAGGGAACAGAAAGGAAGGCGTGTAAAAGTTCCAATTCTTCCAGATTTAGGTAAACGAGCCCTAATGTTGGCTTTTTTATTAGGTTTTCGTGATGGGGATGGGACTTTGCATCTTACGAAATATGAAACAATAAGACCGATTCTATTTTCTTCAAATAAGGAGTTCTTAATTGCTATAAAAAAACATTTTTATATTGAATATAATTTATGCGAAAGGATATTAGAGCGAATCAACCCACGCAGTGGCATTATGATTGAAACACCTTATCATAGTTTGGCTTTAGAGGTTAGCTTATTTAAAGAAATGTTGGATAATTATAAAAATAGTTTAAAGCGAAAGAGAGTTGATGAAGGTTTCTTTAAAGATTATTTTTTAAGTGGAGAGAAGATGGAAATACATTTTAATCAAATAAAATGGTTAAAACAAGTAATTAAAATTGAAGATCTTAAACAGATGCTGGAAGTATTATCATTATACAGAATAAGTAGGAAGTTGGGCGTAACTAAGAACTCGTTAATTAAAGTAGCTGAGGATTATAATGTTAAGAATGATTATGGAAGAGGTTATTATATCAGCATTAATAATTTAATCCGCGCTCACGGAGAGAACTCAGAATATCATAAAACATATCAATATTGGTTAGATCATTTGAGGAATATCGGAAAATTTAAAGAACAATAGACTTATTAAGATTAAAAAAGAAAATTCTAAATCTAATGATTTATTCATAAAAGAATATTTTAAGATTTAAATACTATAAAAATTATTAAAGTTGATCTTAAAAATTAGTGATGATTATGAAAGGATTAGGTCCGAGGAAGAAGCGCTACGATAAGATTGTGTTGATGTACTCGGGTGGATTAGAATATTTACGGTTATCGTAAATATAATCAGACACCTCATGTATGTTGAAGTGGCTTCAGGAAACCTACAATGCAAAGGTTATTACATTTACTGCGGATTTAGGTCAAGAATTTGCCGATCCTACTCGATTCAAAGATATTGAAGAAAAAGCGTACAAATTGGGTGCCATAAAACATTATACGGTGGATTTGAAGGACGAGTTCGTCAAGAATTACATATTTCCTACGATTAAAGCGAATGGTCTATATCAAGGCGAATATCCGTTGAGCACAGCGGTAGGAAGACCATTAATTGCGATTGAAGCAGTAAAAATTGCTAAGAAAGAAGGAGCCGATGCTGTAGCTCATGGATGTACAGGTCGTGGAAATGATCAAGTTCGTATTAACATAACCTGTATAGCGTACGCGCCTGAATTAGAATGTCTTCAACCACTTATTGAATGGGGAATGGGGAGAGATGACGAATTGAAATACGCTGAAAAACACGGAATACCGATCTCGAAGCAGAATGTAAAGTATAGCACGGACGAAAACCTTTTTGGGCGAAGCACGGAGTGTGATATATTAGAGCATCCAGAAATAGAAGCTCCAGAGGATTCTAAGGAATGGACGACAGCTCCAGAAAAGGCACCAAACGAACCTGAATATGTAAAAATCGACTTTGAGAAGGGAGTTCCCGTTGCTTTAAACGATAAGAAGTTAGACGGTGTCTCGCTTATTGGAGAGTTACACGCTATTGGTTGTAAGCACGGAGTAGGAAGAATCGACCATATGGAAGATAGAACGATTGGACTTAAATCAAGAGAGACGTACGAGTGCCCCGCGGCAATGGTTTTAATTAAAGCGCACAAAGATTTAGAGAAATATGTGTGCACGAAGCACGAAAATTCTTTTAAGACAACTGTTGATCAAAAATGGACCGAATTGGCTTACGAAGGATTGTGGGTTGATCCCCTAAAAGACGCTTTAGAAGCGTTTATTAACGAAATAAATAAAAAAGTGAGTGGTTGGGTTAAAGTCAAACTGTTTAAAGGGAATATTTCGGTCGTTGCAAGAGATTCAGAATACGGACTCTACGATCTTAAATTAGCTACTTACGACACCGATAGCAAATTCGATCAAAAATTAAGTTACGGTTTTATTCCGCTGCATGGAATGCAAAGTCAAATGGCTTTCCAAATCAAAAAAAAAATTGAGAAAAGGGATTAACTCAATTACCGTTTTCTATTACATAATAATCCAAAAGATTATTAAATAACTAGAACTTATCATAATCTCAACAAATTCAATATTTAGTTAATAAAAGAATTAAGTGAATAATATGTCCGAGAAAATAAGTAAACTTAAAGGAGTAATAACGGCTATGATTACTCCGTTCAAAGAGGATTTTTCAGTAGATGAGGAAAAATATAGGGAATTCATCCGATTTCAAGTATACAATGGAGCAAATATTTTGTCTATGGGGACCACGGGAGAAGCCGCAACTCTCTCTCACGACGAGCACATAGAATGCGTAAAAATTGCGGTAGATGAGGCAGCAAAAACGGGAAAAAAACCCTTCGTGATGGCTGGAACCGGGAGTAATTCCACTAAAGAAGCTATTTCACTAACCACTAGAGCAGAAAAAGCTGGAGCAGATGGTGCTTTGATCGTAGTACCCTATTACAACAAACCAGTTCAACATTCTTTAATTGATCATTATAATACGATTGCCGAGCAAGTAAAAATACCAATTATTGTATATAACGTCCCTAGCCGCACGGTGAGAAATATCGATCCAGAAACTGTAGCCGCAATTGCGAAGAAGAACGATAATGTGATAGGGATTAAAGAAGCCAGTGGAAACATCGATCAAATTACTCAAATCTTTAATCTCTGCCCCAACGACTTCATAGTATTAAGCGGAGACGATTCGATGACCTTCCATTTAATGGCTCTTGGAGGGAAAGGAGTGATTAGTGTAGCATCAAACATCGTTCCGAAACAAATTGCGGAATTTACATCCACAATGTTAGCAGGTGACTGGGATAAAGCAAAAGAATTGCAGCTAAGGTATTACGATCTATTTAAAGGTTTATTCGTTGAAACCAATCCAGGTCCAGTTAAAGCAGCCGCTGAAATGCTTAGTTTAATGAACAAGCGTATGAGATTACCGTTAACGCCACCACTACCTCAAAACGAAGAAAAGGTTCGAAAAATTCTTCAAGATTTAGGACTTTTATAATTTTTTTTTATATTTAAATTAATTCCTAATTTAAAGTTAAAATCTGATATAATATCTCCAATTTCCTATTGTATTGGATATGATGTAATTAAGAGATTTGAAGAGTTTGAAGAAGTCCGAAAATCAGAAGTAGAAAGTATTATTGAAATTAAAGAGCAAAAGAAAGAGGAGAAAGCTAAAAAACTACGTGAGCAACAAGAATTAAGTACTTTAAATTGGATTGAAAGAAGAATAACAAGCTCAATGATGAGAATAACTAGTCCTGGCATTAATCCAAATCAGCTATATTGGCAAGAAAAGGATACTAAAATTGCTACTGATAATATTAAACTTCATAGTGAATTAAAAGGAGATTCAATAGAATTAATCAGCGAATTTTTCAATTTCGCTATAGAAAAAATAAAGAATTTTACATCTGATATTAAATTACCTGATTACAATAAAATTAAGGAAATGGTAAGTGATATTACAGAAAAAACTTTAATGAAAAGACTTAAAGTAAGCCCTACGCCAGAAGA
>JAHQWX010000154.1 GCA_029856375.1 Promethearchaeia archaeon
AACGCCTAAGAAGCAGATAATGTATGGAGTGCCTTGTGTATTAACTTTTTTAATTTCGTCTAATAAATCAATTTGATCAATATTCAAAATTTCAAAAATTGCCTTTTTTAAAGCGTATTTGATTAAAGCCTTCGTAGATTTAAAGCGTCCAACCTTTTCTCCCTCGAGATTACCTGCTACTAATTTGCATATTTGTTCTGCAACCTCAACAGCCACGTCGTTTTCCAATAAGACTAGCTTTAATTCTTGAAGTAGTTTTTCAGTTTTATCTAGGGTAATTGTTTTTTTAGATAATTTATCTAGACTATCCTTTAATTTCTCGAAAAAATTAACCACCTAGAAAACGATTAAGATTGCGATCCTGGAGGATTCTGCATTTGATTTAATTTTTCTTGGACAACTGGGGTTAGCACTCTGACTTGGGCGCTCATTCTTTCGTATTGCGTAACAAGTGCTTCCCTTTGTTTGTTATGCCTTTCAATTAGGGTGTTAAGATATTCCAGACTTTCTTTTACATTCTTTTCAATCACAACATTTGCGCCAAGATAAATCATGATTTTATCCGGATCAATAATATTTGCTTTAATAAAAGCCATACCCCCAATCGGTACAACGATCTCATCGCCTGCCTTAATCTCGGTAAACCCCTCGATTGTATCCTTGGCGCTCTTCACCAATTGTAAAGAGCTGTCAACGATTTGGAGTTGTCCTTGAAGAACCTCGAGCTGTTGTTGTAATAAATTTAAATTTTGAATTTGGAGTTGGAGGTCTTTTTGGTCTTGCATTAATATCAATTTAACTTTAATTAATCGTGAAAAGGCTATTTAATCGGCAGATAATTGCCTTATTATCATATCTGATGTTTCTTCTGCGCTAATTTCCTTGATATCTTTAATTATAATTTGTCTACGATATAATCCAGTTGATGTAATTTGAGATAAGACTTTTTCGAGCGCATCTTCTTTTTTAAGGGCGCGGACATCTTTTCTAAACAAATATTTCTGACGATTTCTTGAGTATTCGCCGATGACTCTAAAGATTTTCGCTTCGCTCAACGCTTTCACAATAAGTTTCGGCAGATTCAAATATCTTAATTTAATATTTATATTTAGCGAAGAAATTAAAACTTTGTGAATTTATTTAATAATTTTAAATAAATTACAGCATAAGTACATTGGTTAATCGCTGCATTTCTGGACCAGTTGAAATATTAGAAAAGATACCCATATTATCGTTCGCAACTGCCCCATATTTTAAAAAGGCGACACCTCTATTAATAGTGCTTACATCTACATCGACTTTTAACAAATCTGAGATAATTTCTACATCTCGATCGGTAGAAAGAGGATGAATACAACAACCAACATTATTAGCAATACCATTTGAACCGGGGAGCTCGTTGCCTCCAAATTCAAAAACGCTCACTTCAACATTGAGCACATCTCTTATAAGGGATTGATGACTCTTTAAAAGATGGCTAATTATAGCGCCTTTATCGTTGCATAAAATCATATTTCCTAGAGTGTTATTTCTCGAATCTACAACTGAAATTTGAATCGAATCCCCAACTTGCTTTTTAATATTCTCGATTTCGTCGTCGTATGCGATTTTTGGAAGCAGAATGCCGTTGTTGTTCATAGCAATATATGGCCCCAATAATTTTGACTGATTAATTGATGCAGGAACAAAAACTTTAAAGTGTTCTTTTAATTTATCAAGAAGATCTTTTTCTGTTCCGTGTGGATGTAACAAGTATTTGTTGTTAGCTACTAAAAACGCGCCAATCCAATTAGAGCCCATTATCTTTGTTCTTATTATAACCAGAATGCTTTCACTCTATATTACTAAATAAAAAAATTAAGAAGCCAAATAACACACAACTAATCCATCTATATTTTTTGTACATCTCACTTTGATCTTTCTGGGTGGCTTTTTAATACCTCGGGACCATATTTTTTCGTTTACTTCTTGTGAAATGACCAGCGCTTCTGGTTTGAAATGACGGTTCATAAATTCGCGAAAAAACCTTACTGCTTTCTTTGCGTATTTCGTTCGTGGACCCCTTCTAGCTTTATATAAGGGAACGATATAGATTCTCTCGTCAATAATTTCTTCTTCTCTAGGTATTTCTTCGACTTCGGCGACTTCTCGCTCGAGTTCGCCTTCTTCTTCGAATAATTCTTCAAAATCTTCTTTCTCCGCCACTTCGTCTAGACTAAATTCTTCGATCTCTTCAATCTCCTCTTCGACCTCTTCTTCCTCCTCTGCTTTCTCTTCTTCTTTATCAATTAATTCTTCCTCTAAATCGTCGAGACTAATTTCCTTTTCCGCTTTCTTTCCCACAATGTACACCTTTCTCTTATCCTTTCTTTAACCTTTGGGATCTCCAATTTCTATTTGAATAGGGACTTGTTCTTACTCGGCCTTTCGTTTTTAAAACAACCCATGTTGGAATCGAACGATTTTGTTTTAGTGCTTTTCCACGCCGGATTTTATGTGCCAAATCTTTATTTCTCGCCATTATTTACGCGTCATCTACCAATTTAATATTTAGAAATGCTTAATCTTAATATCCTTTTTCTTCTGGGATTTCGTTATTTGCTCTAATAATTTTTTAAATTGAGCGTCGGTCAAGGGAATTTGCCCTCTCAGCCTACCCGTTTGAAACAATTGAATTAATTGAGCTTCAATCAATTGGGCAAACTGGGGCCTAACGAGTTTAATGTTTTCCAATCGTTGTCGACCCTCTTGTGATAATATCTGTCGCATTAACATATATTTTTGTGCTTCGAGTTCTTGTTGCTGTTGTTTTGCAATTTCTTGTTGGGCTGCTTGTTTTTGTAGCTGTTGTAATTTCTCTTTTTTTATTCGTTCTAATTCGTCTTCTTCATTTCCGCTCATTTTCTAATCCACGCCTCTTTTTTTAATTGCAAACTGGTTAGTGATTAAGTTTTTTCTCGAATAATTTTATGAGCAGTCCGCTCTAATAGAGATTGACCTTCTGAGGATACTTGTCTCCCTTTCTTTTCCGTTGTTTTAATTAGATTCGCTTGTTCCAGTTGTTGCAATGCTACGCGTATGATTTTCCCAGCTCCTTTTCCGCTATGTGCTGGCTTCGAACCCCTTCTGTTTTTCCCACCATATTCCTTTCGTAATTTATTGACGCCTACTGGTCCAAATTTCCATACTTTACGCAATAGAGAAGCTGCACGAATGTACCAGAAACTCTCGTGATCGTGCGGTGCAAATTCCTTGAAAAACGCCGTTTTCCAAAGCATACTTCCTTCGGGTGGCTTAATTTCGGGATAATCCCGTAGTTTTTCGGAGATTGCTTGTATTAAAGTCGCTGGTTCAATACTATTAATCGACATAATTTATAGACTGCTCGAGAAAAATTGATATTATATGATTATTTTATATCATATAATTTGAAATTAAAAATTAAAATTTTATGAATTTGAGAAATAAATTTCAAGAAGTTTTACACAATAAAGCACAAATTAATATCGGTAAGTTTGGTATCAACTCAGAGAGCGCTTTAGATCACATAATGAAAATGCTGAAGAGAGAAAAAATCGTTAAGATACACGCGCTCAAGACCGCTTTAATAGAAAAGGATATTAAGGAATTAGCTGAAGAAGTAGTTGCACGAACGAATTCCTACCTACTCGATGTAAGAGGGCATACCTTTATTATCTCAAAAAATGATATAAAAAAAGAATTAAAAAAGACGAAATAAAAATTTTATGACTAAACCAAAATATATCATTAAGAAAATCGCAAACTCGCGTATTAAATACTTGTTTGAACAGGCTAAAAAGGTTTATAACAAAGATCCCGATTTAGCTAATCGTTATGTCGAGCTCGCCCAAGCGTATAGCCGTAGCGCTAATGTGAAAATTCCTAAAGAGTTGAAACGTCGGATTTGTCACTCGTGTAAAAAATTTCTAGTTCCTGGAGTGAATTGCCGATATAGAATGCAATCGCGCTCAGGTAAGGGATCTCACATAACATTAACTTGCTTTAATTGTAATAACAAAACAAGGTATTACATAAAGAAAGAGAACTTAAAAAAGGGAAAAACCGAGAAGAATATCGCTGAAGTTAATAATTAAACATTTTTTATGAGTCTTATATGCCATTAATTATAATACTAGTCGAATCTGGTCTGGAACTCGTCCCAGACGAATTAAAATCTGAAAAAATCGCAAAAAACAATTACAATCCCAATTATTTTCCTTCTTTAATCCTTGATAACGCGATTTATCACCCAATTATGAAAAAACTACGAAATTACGAGAAAAGGGGCAGACCTGATATCGTGCATCAGTTCCTTTTAAACGCGCTAGGTTCGCCTTTAAACAAAGAGGGGCATTTGGAACTTTACATACATACTACCAACGATGAAATTTTTAAAATAAACCCAGAATTGCGAATTCTGAGAAATTACGAGAGGTTTAAGGGTTTAATGGCGAAACTATTGATTGATAGGGAAATAATCCACGACAACGAAACCTTAATATCGGAATACAAGGGAACTCTGAAGGATCTGATAAAAACTGTAGAGCCTAACAGCGTATTGATGTTCTCTAGTAAAAGTGAATTAGTAAAAGATCCGATTTCTTTATTTCCGAAGGATCCAGAAAAGAAAATTATCGCACTGGTTGGAGGATTTCAAAAAGGAATTATCAGTGATAACTTATCTGCGATAATTAGCAGCGATAACTTATTATCAATATATCCAAAACCGCTGGATTCTTGGGTTGTGGTCAGTCGAATTATTACCTACTACGAATTGGCGCTGAAAATTTAAACCAAATTTTGGTGAAATTGTAGTTTATTCGTAGCCTAGTAGTCTATTTCTGTAAGATTTATATTATTTCGTTATTTTATTTTACTCAATATAATCGTCAAAAAAATACTTTAGATAGGTTAGGAAGAGAATGATCAAAACAAACATAACCGAAATGTTAGGGATTAAACATCCGATAATCGGTGCGCCTATGGGGCCTTTTTACACAACAGAAATGTGCGTTGCAATCTCAGAAGCAGGAGGTTTAGGAATGCTTAGCCACACGAACCTCTTTGGTAAGTCCAGCATCGACGAGATGAAAAAGAACATGGAATACGTAGTCGAACACACAGATAAACCGTTTGGCTTCAACATTAGAACCGCAAGAATGCAACCTGACGCTCCAACTCTCGTTAGACAGATTCCAAAGTTTTTGATGGAAAATCAAAGAGTAAGGGAACAGTGCGTATACGCTATTACAAGCGCGGGTTCTCCAAGAATGTTAGAAAATAGTAAGTCTTACCAAAAATTGAAAGCAAATGGTGCGCCAATAAAGCATTTTCATGTAGGACCAGCTTTATGGCTCGTTGACAAATGTGTTGCAGCAAGAGTCGATGGGTTAGTGTGTACTGGAAGCGAAGGTGGAGGCCACCAATCGTACGAAAAAATCAGTACTTTAGTTCTTATACAACAAGTTAGAAAAAAATATCCTGATATGCCTTTAATTGCGTGCGGAGGATTTGCGACTGGCGAAGCTCTG
>JAHQWX010000155.1 GCA_029856375.1 Promethearchaeia archaeon
CGGATGTTCTTATAACATCTGATCTTAGAGGGATCGAATCTCATGGAATTCAACGCATGAAAATGTATTACGATCGAATAAAAGCGGGAATTTATAATACGAAAACTGAGATTAAAATAATAAAAGAAGATCCAGCTACAGCTCTTATTGATGGAGGGGATGGAATGGGGCATGTAATTGCTTATAAAGCTATGGAATTAGCGATTAAGAAAGCTAAAGAATACGGTGTTGGGGCAGTAACGGTTAGAAATTCTACTCATTTTGGCATTGCTGGCTACTACTCTTTAATGGCTATAAAAGAAGGAATGATAGGATTAGCAGTTACGAATGCACGCCCCTCACAGCCTCCTACATTTGGAGTTGAACCAATGCTTGGTACCAATCCATTAACAGCCGGTGCTCCAACTGACGAGGACTTTCCATTTCTAATAGATTGCGCGACCTCAATAATTCAAAGAGGAAAAGTGGAAGTGAACGATCGAATTAAGAAACCCCTCCCCGAAGGAGTAGTTTTAAATAATCAAGGAGAATACGAAACAGATCCAACTAAAGTTTTAAAAGATTTAGCCAATAAAACGGCTGCATTGTTGCCTCTTGGCGGTCGGGGAGAGAAGACAGGCGGGCATAAGGGATATGGATATGCCACATTAGTAGAATTATTATCTGCAGCACTACAAGATGGTATATATTTAAGAGATACGATTGGGATTGAAAAGGATGGTCGAAAATACCTAAAAGTTGGGCACTTTTTCTTAGCAATCAACATTGAAAGTTTTTTATCGCTAGGGACTTTTAAGAAAGTCGCTGGAAACATAATGAGAGATTTAAGAAGTTCAAAAAAAGCGCCAGGGCAAGAACGAATTTATACTGCAGGGGAAAAAGAATTCGACGCAGAAAACGAACGAAAAAAAGTAGGGATCCCGATAAACGAGAGTATCCAGAACGACATCAAAATAATGAAAGAAGAACAAGGATTAACGCAATACAAATTTCCATTTTAAATTAAAAAATTAAACTATCTTCTCGTTCTTGTAAAGGTTCTGAATGAAGAATTATATCTTGTAATTCTACTATTTCAATTTCGCTCTTTAAGATTTGTTCTATCCTTGTTAGGTAATCGTGCACTTTTGAAATATTCAACGCACCGTCAAAAAATACATGTAGTTCAAGAATACAAACCTCTCCAGCAGATATTAACTTAAAATCGTGAAATCCTAATATATAGGGCTCTTTTCTAAGCACTTCTTCAACTTTTTGTTTTGTTTCCGCAATAATTCTAAGATCTTGTTCCGTTTCCCCCCTTATAACAAAACACGCTTTACTTTGACGAGCTTGAGGTTCAATATGAGTTATTATATTGAATATAAGTGGAACTCTATCTTTTAAAGCGCCTTCGAAATCTGAGCACAATTTATGAGCGTTACTCAACGAGAGATTTTCGTCTACAATAATTATAATCGATAGAAAATTCTCGTTTTCTAATTTAACGATATTAAAATCTTTTACATCAATGATACCGGGAAACTCAGGGATCATTGAAGTAACCAAGTTAATTAACTCTTCTGACAACGATTCTTCTCCTTTCATTGGGTGCATTTCTATGGTACACATAATTTCATAATTTGGAAACGACTGTTTCGTAAGAAGTCGAATTGCTGAGGTAATTTCATTAGCGTGGACAATTGAAATGTGGTCTTCTATATTTAAATGAACTTCGAGAAAGAGATCGCTACCACTCGTACGGATTCGTAAATCTTCTACTCCAATTACATGATCTAAATTAAAAATTTCTTGTCTAATACCCTCGATTATTTTAAAGTCAATTGGATTCGTATCTAAAAGTTCCTGAATACTACTTCTTGATAAAATTAAAGCTGTAATTATTATGTAAATCGAAAGCCCAATGCTAAATATGGGATCAATAAACAATACTCCAAATAACGCTAAAACGAAATTAATTACAACAACAAATCCTCTCATAGAGTCTTGGAATAAGTTTAAACCTTGCATCTCTAAAACAAGACTTTTTTTCTTTCGCCCTTGCCAAATAAGAATTCGAGAGAATCCCAAATTAATTCCAATAGAAATAAATAAAATGTATATTCCGATATCTGGATTTGAAGTAAAGAAATTTGCCTCCAGTATAACTTGAATTGCATAAATTATTAGGATGCCATAAAGATTCAATAAAATGATAGCTTGTATTAACGCTCCAACTGATTCAATTTTTCTATGACCATACATGTGCTCGTAATCTGGCGGTCTTTGGCTATGATATAACGAATATATCGTCAGCGAGACAAATCCAATATCCGTAATTGTGTCTACAGTTTCAGATAATAAACTTAGACTATTAGTTAATAAAGTTCCAATTAATTTCAAAATAGTCTGGAAAATAACGACAGTTAAAGAGGCAATGCCAAATTTTAATTTAATGTCCATTAAGGATTAAAAAGGTATTACCTCTAAATAAAATAATGGATTTTATTTCAAAAATAAATGTTCTCTATTTCTGGAATCAATGCTATTAAGAGCAACTTTTATTTAAAACGCATGTCGGATCACATGCCGTGTATGTTCCCGTTTTAAGATAGACTTTTGCGCGACATCCTCCACACATTGTTTTAAATTCGCATTTTCCACAATGTCCTCCAAAATCTAGACCTCTATAAAGGTTGAGCACGGGAGAATCTTGCCAAATTTTCTGTATATGTTGCGTTTTAACGCTACCTAGCATTGCGGGGTTCAAAGGACATGGAGTCACATTTCCGTTAGGCTTTATGTGAACGACATAAATTCCCGATTCACAGCCGGTTATAAAGGGTGAGAACGGAGTTTGTTCTTCGAAAACACCTTTAGCCAATCGATTTGAAAAATTAAAAAATTTTAACGCATCCTTTGGGAAAATTCCTTTAAATAATGGCATTATATTAACATTGGGAAATCTTTGCGCAAGAATTCGAGTAAATGTTGGGTTCTTAAACGACAGCGTCAATGGATAATCGTCTTCAATTAGTTTTTGCCAAATTTCGCACACTTCAGCTCCAAATTTTTCCATTTCTAGAGGGGATAATGCTAAATCTGATTGAGTGCAAGCATTTTCTGATGGAACGAAATCAAGAAGTTCGAACTTTTGGACGCCCAAACGCTTAGCTAATTCTATTAATTGTCGAATCTGATGACGATTGAGTTTTGTTACAACAACATCTATACTCACATATAAGCCGGCATTCAGACAGTTTTTAATTCCTGCAAGTGCTTTTTTGAACATCCCTTTTCCTCGCACATGATCGTGGATCTCTTCCAAACCATCAATACTAATCTGAATATAACCAGCCCCCGCTTCTTTTAATTTTTCTGCCACTTGCGGAGTTATCAAAGTTCCGTTAGAAGCAAGCGCAACGCTCATTTTCTTGGTGGAAACGTATTTAATAAGATCAAAAATATCTTCTCGAAGAAGCGCTTCTCCTCCCGAAAAACCAACCACAAAATTTTTTGCTTCGTATAAATGATCAATAACACTGCACGCTTCTTCAAAACTTAACTCGTCTCGCATTGAGTTCGGTGGAACATAACAATGTTTGCACCTTAAGTTGCATCGATGCGTTACTGACCAAATTGTGATTACTGGTCCAGCTGGAATGAGAGGAATATTTAATCCGAATTTCGCAAGACCATCCAGATACGATATGAGGAGGCGTTTTATTGCGATGTTTTTTTTTAAAATCCTTCGAAACTCGTTCTTAGGCATTTTTAAACCGCGCTCTATCAAATTTAATACGAAGGAAATGAACGCAGAATAATATTTCGTCCTATTCTTGCATTTTTTGCACGAAATTTTCCTATCAAGATAGTAATCGATAAATATTTCGGAGAATTTTCGATTACACACGGAACATTGCCTCATCATTATAGAAAATAATTTACCAATCGGAAACCTTCTAAACAGTTTCCAAAGTTTTAGTTCTAAATGATGTCGAAATCCTTTTTTAATTTTTACGGTTTTTTTTTCTTGAAATTGATATTGTCGGATAAAATCAGACAATTGAGAATAATCGTGTTTCAATTCGTATACAGTCAGTAATACCACCTATGATTATACTAAAAAAAAGTAGTTATATAGGTCTTGAATAGACCAATAATTATCCAGAAAAAGGTGCGTTTACATTAATCTAATTTGATTAAAATTTGGTAATTTGAACTTTACCTATATATTTTTCAGATAATACAGCGATGGCACAGTCCTTTTTTTATTCAATTTGTTTTTCTCTATTCATGATTGATACTATTAAAGATGTAGCAGATAGAGTTAACGAAGAAATAGAAAAATTGGTTGGTAAAAAGTTATACAAAAAACTGGATACTGCTATTGCGTCAAATAAGGAGCAAACAATTTGGGCCCTATCAAAAATCATTTCAAATCATAAGTTACATCAGAACTTTTCTGACTTTTAAAAACCATAATATAAATCCTGTATTAACTCTTATCATATCAAACCAGAAAATATCATTGCGCATGTATTTTTCAGATATTACAGTCCTTTTTTTAATTATTTTGTTTCCATTTGTTCATGATCGAAACAATTGATGATTTTCGTAAAAGAATAAGAAACGATTTGAAAAAAACCGTAGGATTGCATCTTTACACGAAATTATATAAAGCAATTGAATCGAACAACGAACAATCTATGTGGGAACTGAAAAAAATTATTAAGAAGTACCTGTATCGCTTCGAATAGGATTATTTTTGCTTCGAAAAATAACTTGCTCTAGCTAAGTCGTAAATCTTTTTTAAAGATACATTGTTTTGTTCTGCAAGTTTTTTACAATCTTCGTACTCCGGCGAAATTACTTTAATTTCGTTAGCTGATTTTCCGATTTTAATGGTAACTTCACCATATTTTATTTTAATTTTCTCTTTTTCAACGAATAGTTTTTTTCTCTCCGTTTTATAAGTCCTTAAACCGAAAGTAGTAGTCTCGTTAAAAATAATATCAATTAAATTATTGGTATTCTCAAGCGTTGAAATTACGCTCAGCTTCACGGCGGGTCTATGCTTTTTCATTTGAATATTCGTTAAAAAGACATCTAATGCTCCATTTTGAAAGAGTTTTTGGAACACAATTTCGTAAAGTTCCGGATACATATCGTCTATATTAGTTTCTATGATGCTTACAACATCCGTATCGTAATCTTCGATTAACTCTCCTAAAAATACTCTCAAAACATTTGGATGCTCGAAATCAGATTTTCCAGCACCGTAGCCAACTTTATCAACTTTCATCAAAGGCATTTCTCCAAATTTCTTTGCCAGAGTAGTTATGATTGCAGCTCCTGTTGGTGTGACTAACTCTCCTTCAACGCCAGAAGAATATACGGGGAAACCAGATAAAAGCTCGCTTGTTGCAGGAGCGGGTACTGGTAATTTTCCGTGAGAAGTCTTGATAAAACCTTTTCCAATTGGTATGTTTGCGCAAAATATCTCTCGGATGTTTAATTT
>JAHQWX010000156.1 GCA_029856375.1 Promethearchaeia archaeon
CACGATCAATAATGCATATGCAGCGTTCGAAGAAGATATTAAAGGGAGCATTGAGCCTGGCAAGCTTGCTGATTTAGTTATTTTAGATAAAAATCCTTTAGAAGTTCCAAACGACAAAATAAGGGATATCCAAGTTGTAGAGACAATTATCAGGGGAAAAACAATTTATAAAAAAACATAACTTCATAAAAGCGCCAAACTTAAAGCCATTACGAACATTCCTATTAGAATGCCCAAAATAGAAAGATGTTCATTGCCAAAGGAACGAGAAACTGGCAATAATTCATCTAAAGAAATGAAAACCATAAATCCGCCTACGATAGAAAGCATTATTCCCAATACCACATCATTTAAAAACGGAAACAGAATAAGCCCCGCTATTAGAGCACCTAATGGCTCGCTAACTCCAGACAAAAAAGACCAAAGGAAGGCTTTTTTACCACTTTTTGTAGAGGTATAAACAGGTACTGCAACAGCAATTCCTTCTGGAATGTTGTGAATCGCAATAGCTATTGCCAACATGATGCCTAGTTGTATATCTTTTAAAGCTCCTGCAAAAGTTGCCATACCTTCGGGAAAATTGTGAATAAATACGCCTAATCCAACTAATAACGAAGTTTTTTCCATTTTAACACCATTTGACTTCTCTCCTTTTAAATTCTCAAATCCTTCAAATTCGTACTTATGAGATACATTAATATCAATTAAAAACATAGCTAAAAAGCCTAAAAAGAACCAGACATGACCAATAAAAAAACCAAGAGACTCAATACCCGCTTGAAGTAATTCCACAAACGAAATTAATATCATAACTCCAGCAGAAAAACCCATAGATAAAGTTAAATATTTAGGACCAGGATCTTTAAAAAAAAATCCCATAACACTACCAATACTTGTAAATAATCCGGCGATCGCAGTTAAGATTATAGCAAAGAAAAAATCCTCCATATTATTAATCTTAAATGATTACCTTCTTAAAAATTACAAATTTTTATTAAAGCTTTTTACAGTAAGTAAAACGCTTATTTAGTGTTCAAACACTCTTTAAAATAAATACTTCTTCTATATTTTTTTACATTGGCATAAGAAAATTATTATTCTAATTTTAATTTTATAATAATCAATGTTATGAACCTTGAAATTATTCTTCTTCTAAGAAAAGAATACTATGACTGATAAAAGAATGAATGATGAATTAGCTGAAATCCGTAAGAAGAAAGAACAAGAGTTGGTCAAAAGCATTGATATGCCTCGCGATATTATACATTTAAGGAACCTTCAAGCTTTAAAAAATACAATTGAACAGTTTCCGGATAATCTCATTGTTATAGACTGTTCTGCGGTCTGGTGCGGTCCATGCAAGTGGTATACCCCAATCTTCGAACAAATTCAAAAAGATTTTCAACATCATTTCGTTTTCGCTAAAGTCGATGTAGACGAAGCGCGCGACATTGCAATCCAATACGGAATTCAAGCAGTACCAACTACACTGTTTTTAAAAAATGGGAAAATCGTTGGAAATCTTCCAGGAGCCATACCTTACGAAAAGTTGAAAGAACTTATGATTAAATTTAAAGAAGTGTAGGCTTTTCTCAAGTAAAATTCATAAAAATGAGTACTGAAAGGTTTATCCCAGTTCAAATCGATCCAGATTTGTGCATGAGGTGTGAACGCTGCCTCAGGGCGTGCAAAAACAACGCTATTTACTTCGAAAATTCATCGCGACATATCGATTATATAAAGTGTAAGGGTTGTCTCTCATGTATTATTGTGTGTCCAAGAAACGCTATAGTTGTTATATCTGTAACAACGCTTGATCAAGTACTCACATGTAAGATTGACCACGACAAATGCACATTTTGTGGAGAATGCTTGAAAGAGGATGGATCTTTCTGTCCGAACAATCTTTTTTTTGTTGATAAAATAAATTTTAAAGAGAAAGAAATTGAAGCGGTTAAATTTAAATGCGACGAAGTGGCTAAATGCAAAGGTTGTTTGAAGTGCGAATTAAAATGCCCAGAAGGGGCTATTAAATCGATAAAATATTCTAAATAATATTCCATTTTTCTATTTTATTTTATATTCTTAAATTTAATATAATTGATATCAATATATTATCTAATGGAAGGTATCAATTCTAATATAACCACAGAGGATATATCCGCCCTTGATAAAGTTGTTGATCTAATTAGAGTTTTTTGTAATAAAAACCCACTAAGGAAATATAAGATCGATTTTGATAAAATTAAGACGAAAATAAATCAATTAAAAGCATTAAGCAATAGTGGTAACGAATCTGGGACTAAAATTTTTAATAGCGTATTAAGAAAACTCCACTCCACCGTGTTAAAGGAATCTCATCCAAGTATTTTTTTCATAGTGGGGGGGCATGGCGGCATAATTATTGACGATATTGGATTTTGTGAGTTCGATGTTCCAAATTTTGCTTTAGATCGATTGATAGAGAAGATGGTCATAGCGACGAAAACCGAAATGCCATACAACATTGAAGTCGCGATTTCTTGTTTGGAATGGTTAAACAATAAATTCCCACAAAAGATGGCCGAATTTTTAAAATTATTTAATCGTGGAAGATTTGAGATTATTAATCCATCTTATTCTCAACCATATAATCTGATTGTTGGGGCTGAATCTAATGTTAAACAATTTGAGTATGGTCTAAAGGTTCTAAAAAAGCTCGGATTAAACTCAAAAATTTTTTATGCTACAGAATCGTCGCTCCATCCTCAATTACCTCAAATATTAAGAGGATTTAACATAAAATACTGCTCATTGAGAGCGAGATTACTGGGCGTTAGTCCAACCACCAGCTCGGGGAATGTCAATTGGCTTGGTTTAGATGGGACTTCTATTGATGCAATGACGGATCAATCTGGAGTATTTAACGGCGAATACTGGCACGGTACATTTTTCAGAGAAATTCCCAATTTATTGTTTCAGGCCGTAGGAAGGCCATTTATGAATTATATAATCTACTCGAGTATCGAAGATTTCGTTATGCCCATGCCGTATCAAGAGGAGGTATGGAGGATTTCTAAATTATCAGAGATTTTTGGTAAATTTCTTAGATGTTCTGAATTCTTTCAAGAAGTTAAGCGAGATGGTGAGTATAAATTTAGACGCGATGATTTCTTTCTGGGCCATTCCATCTTATTTCCGCACGAACTTTTTCTTAATAATAAGAATTGCGAAGTCAAATTGATCACTGCAGAGATATTAAACTGTCTTTTGGGATTTTTTGACATAGAGTATATTTATTCTCATTTTGATAAAATCCCAAACGACGATTTTTTCGATGACCTTTGGAAAAAATTATTGCTTACTCAAGCTCACGACAATTACGCGGTTCCATTTTTAGGTTCTGGAGATTATTCTAAGCTACAATTAAGCAAAGAAGAATTTGAAAAATTAGAATTCAAAACCGAAAAAATTTCGATTTCCAAATTAAGTACCAGATTACAAAAAGAGATTCAAGACACTTGCGACGAATACATTAAAAAGGCTCTTGCTTCAATGGCAGATGTCTTACGAGATCAACAACCGATCAATCAGAGATTATTACATGTTTTCGTATTTAATCCCACAAATGTTCCACAAAAGAACATCTTTTCTATTGAAACAGGGTTAGATAACTCTTCTGAGTTAGCTTTAATCTGTGAGAACGAAGAAATCTCGTTCGAATATAGTAATTCTATTCTTAAATTCATTCCTGAGATTCCAGGCCTTGGATATAAAATATATTCTTTTGTAGAAAAGAAGAGTAATCTAGTAGAGAAGGAGGAAGATTTCTTCTATAAAATAGAAATCTTGGACGATTTAAAGACAATCCAAGTAAAATACAAAGATTACATAGTTTATGAGCTAAGATTTCAATCCGAAGAAGAATATACGCTTTTGATCGAAAACCTTTCTCGAGATCATATCGAAGAAAACTACGAGATACTTGGAGAGATAAAAAATCAAACCTTTAAAATTGAAATTATACAATATAATGGAGTTAATCGATTGGAGTTTATTTTACATTCGCATTTACTGAGCGAATTAATACTCATTCCGTCGATTATAATTACTGACTCTTACATAAATTACCCTTTTGGAATAGAGGAAACAAAAAGAACGAGCATTCAAACCTTAGATTTCCTGTGGCTCAGAGGGGAAGAGAAAGGAATTTTTTATATGCAAAAAAATAGCCAAAAATTTCACATCAATCGCGACGATTTTTCTCTTCGAAACTCGATAAGTAAGCGGGGAAGGTTCGAGTTTGCCATATCAATTATAGAAGAAACCGAGTTTAGCTCGTTATTGTCTCATTTAAATTCGTATTTATTCAGGTTAATTGGTATAAAATTTTCGAGTAATTTCGATTATACTCAAAGATCTGGGACTTTTCTTTCAATTAGTCCCTCAGTTTCTCTTATTAATTTGTGGAGGCGTGAGAACGGTTCATATTTAAGAATATTTAATCCAAGTGATCGATTAAATTCCATCAAAATTGAAAGCAGTTTTATTGATAAACCCTTAACCGTAGTTGATTTAAATCTCAACGATTTAGATTCCTTAAACACTAGAGAAACTCGAATAGGTCCCTGGAAAATTAAAACGATAAAATATTGAAAAAGAATTCAAATTTCATTTATTTTGCAGTATGTAAAAAATGTAATCGTGGTATTCGTAATACTTTCTTAAAAGATGCATTTCCCGCAGTTCAGCATCTATGACATCTGAAGCTCCTTTATTTCCTTGATATTTTTTCTTTAAATCAGATGTTCGTGCTTCAATAGGAATAAAGTAATCCTCCCAACCAGATTTTGGAAGGTGTAGATATTTAATTAAAGAGTATCCAGCTTTTCTAATTATTTCTAAATTTTGTGTAATCGTTTTTATATCGGGGTATACTTCTTTTAGAAAATTGCTTGCTTCTTTTGGAAGATCTGGAAGGATAGAAGAAAACTCAGAGGCCACTAAATAACCTCCCTTTCTTAAAAGGCGTTTCCAATCAACAAGTGCTTTTTCAAAACCATATATGTAAATCGCCCCTTCAGACCAAATAACATCGAACGAGTCATAGTCAAAATCAATAGAAAACATAGATTTATTAACAGTCTCAATTTTGTCTACTACACCTTCCTTCTCTGCGGACATTTTTAATTGATCTAAAAAAGGCTGGTGGTTATCTAAAGCAATGATTTTTCCTTCTATTAATTTCGCCAACTGTATCGTTTGCATTCCTGTTCCACATCCCACATCTAAAATAAGGGGATGAGACGGAAGATCTTTCAAAAAGAAGAACGCTTTTCTGGTTGTTTCATTGTTACCGGGACCTTCTCGCGGTAAATCCTTGTGAATCTCGAAAAAATACTCCAAATTAATCCTCTTTTCTCTTAATTGTATCTGGTATTCTTAGGAAAATCGGAAGGGAAAACAATATTGTAATTCCAGCTGCGATGAACATAATTGGGTGGAATAAAGCTCCCGT
>JAHQWX010000157.1 GCA_029856375.1 Promethearchaeia archaeon
CCAAGCTCTTTTGAAGTCTCACCCGCAATTTCGTAAAATTTAGAAGCAGCTTTAAAATCGCCCCTTTCCATTGCTCTTTCTGCGTTTCCTATAGATTGAGATCGCTCAGATTCGAGCATCGCTCTCTTCTCTTCAAATTCCCGTCTCTTTTTCTCTTCTGCAAGTCGTTTCTTTAAATTACTCTCAATATCTCGAATTTCTTTTGCTCTATTAACAAAAATTTTCGCTTTATCTTCTTCGTTTAGACTTTTTGATAACTGGGCGGCTTTTTCGTAAAATTCTGCAGCTTCTTTATATCTATCCTCATCAATCGCTTTCTCTGCATCTACTAATATCTTAGCACGCTCAGCCTCTTTAAGGTTTTTTTCTGAATCTTTTTTCCATTTCTTTGTTAATTCAAACTCCTTATCAACGATTTCATTCGCCATAGCAAGAAATTCCTTTGCCCTTTCCTCTTCTTTCATTTCCTTACTAATTTCCGCAGCGTTTTTGTAAATTTCTGCTGCATCTCTAAATTTCCCTTCTTTTTTGAGAGTTTCTGCTTGAGCTAATAACCTTCTTCTCTCGACATTTAAAGTGTTTCTAATTTGTTCTAATTTATCATCTTCTCGTCTCTTCATTTCCATATCTTGCATTTGTTGGGCCATAGCCCGAAAAGTTCGCATTCTATCCTTTTCTGCCAACTGTTTACTAAGCGACGCGGCTTCTTGAAATAATTCACTAGCTTTAATATAATCTCCTGCTTGACTGGATGCTTCTGCCTCTTCTATTATACTTTTTCTCTTTTCTTGTAGTCTTAATCGTCGTTCTTTCAGTTCCTTCCGCTTTAAATCCTCTTCAAACTTCTTACCAGGTTCCTTAGACAAGGCTAAATCTCCTTTAATGTTGAATTTTTAAATTTCAAAAAATAATTACGATAATTATACTAGTTTAGTAAATATTTAAATTTTTAAAAATATAAATTTTAAAACTTTTAACTAAGCCAATAAAAAGATTGAAGATGCGTTTTTCTTTGGTCGTTTAAACTTGAATCTAAACCTTTCTTCATGAATCGTTATTGAATATTTTTACATCAATAAAAAATTATTAATTTAAAGATGTAATAATTTTTAAAAGAATTAATTTAAATTAAAATTATTAGAACGGTCAATTTCCTAATTAAAATAAAGAAAATAGACAGCTTGAGAAAAATGAGTGAAAACGAGGATTATATTAAAAAAATTATTCAAAAGACGGGATTAAGCAAGAAAGAAATACAAAGTAAAATGGAAGAGAAAAAAGAAGATTTAAAAGGATTAATATCCGATGAAGGAGCGCTCTTTATTGTGGCGAAAGAACTAGGCGTAGATATTCAAGAAATGAATGCAACTCAAAATAATAAAGTAGAAATCAAAATCTCCGATATCTCTATTAATATGCAAAATATAACATTAGCAGGAAGAATTAAAGAAACATACCCTACTAACAGTTTTACTCGAAAGGACGGCACCACTGGCTTTGTGGGCTCATTTCTTCTTCACGATCCAACTGGTGATATTCGAATCGTACTTTGGGACGACGCTACGAAAATAATAGAAAACGATTATTTTCAGAAAAACGAATTAGTAAAAGTAATCAACTGTTATGCTAAAGTGGGGAGAGATAACAATATAGAAGTACATGTTGGAAGAAATAGTAAAGTTATTCTCTCTCCAGAAGATGTAGATTATAAAGAATACCCAAAAATAAAAGATGAGGTAATCCCCATAAACAAAATTAATTTGAATTTGAGGTCGATCTCGATATCTGGGCAAATCATGCAAATATACGACAGTAGGGAATTCAATAGAAATAATGGGGAAATTGGCCGCGTTCAATCAATATTAATGAGAGATAAAACCGGCAGCTGTAGGGTTACATTTTGGAATCAAGATGTAGAGAAAATTGAGGGCTATAGCGAAACCGATTACATCACTATAACGAGCCTGTATCCAAGACAAAATAAAATGGATCCACAGAGAATAGATTTGCATTTCGGGAACAACTCGCAAATCAAAAAGGCCAAAAAAATAGAACAAGAGATGAAAGAATTAGAAAAAAAGGTATTTAAAATCAAAGAACTCCAAAAACATCAAGGTCCCGCTAATTTTTTAGGTGAAATTATTGAAATGGAAAATCTAAGAGAAGTTCAACTAAAATCGGGGGAAAAAGTTTCTATATTAAGTATCGTTGTGAGTGATGAAACTGAAGCAATTAGAGTTACATTCTGGAGAGATAACGCAGAAAAATATGTGGAACTTTTGAATGTTGGAGATAGTGTTTCAATTAAAAAAGCCTTAGTGAAATATAACTCCTTTTCTTCCAAAAACGAAGCAACTTTTTTAAATAGTTCACAACTTGAAACAGTTGATATTGAGATTAAAAACATTAAAAGCATTGATGAGTTTAAATCGAATCAGCAGAAAGCTACGACCGCTTTTTCCGGGAATTATAATAAAATATCCGACATAAAATCTGCGGGAATATTCGAGATTAAAGGTAAAATAGTAAAAGAAATCTCAGATAGAAATGTAACCATATACGATGCTTGTCCTTCATGTTCTAAAAAGCCAGCTAACTGCCAATGCGAAGAAAAAGAAGATCCTATACCTAAAATCATCTTAAATCTAACAATTGACGACGAATCTGGCACAATTCGAGTGGTATTTGGCGGTAATAAAGCTGAACAATTGTTAGGTATCAATACATCTGATCTAAAAACTTTAAGCGAAACATCTCAGTACGAAAATACGATACAAAAAATATCTGAGAATTTAAATTTAAAAGAACTCGTTATTAAAGGAAGGAGCAGATTTAGCGATTTTTCTGAAAAATTTGAATTGAGTGCAATTGACTTTAAATCTGTCGATCCTCAAGAGGAAATAGAAAAAATTCTTGAGGAAATCGGTAATTAATTTAAATTTAGGGAGATCGTTATTCAAACATCAGAGGAGAACATCCTTTAAATACTCTGAAGAAAATAAAATAATATGGACTTAATGTTAATTTTCATAATAAAAATCGTCGTTACACCTTTTATTGTCCTTGTTTTTAGTGCGTTATTTTATAATATTTACATTATAATTACAGATCCGCATAAACTCTTTTTTAAAAATTCAAATCTTAGAAACCTATTCAGAAGTAATGCTAAACGAGTCGGAAGAACTGAAACAAGCGGAATACATAAAAATCTCATATTTGAAATAATTCTTATATTAACAATAATTCTATTGTTATATTTCATTCCCTTTGATTTCGGACTGGGTTATTCTAATTTTATTTTTGATCTTATATCCATTATATTGCTCCTTTTTGTACCTTCAATCTTAATATTATTTTACAGTAAGGGAGCGAATTTATTACATGATCCAATCGAATATGCTAAAAGAATATTTTCTTTGATGCTTCCATTAATTATATCGGTCATTAGCCTATTCGTTCTAATCGAATATACCATAGGAATTAGCACAATTATTGATTTTTCATCAATTTTAAACTTTCAATTAAATAATTCCATTCAATTTTTATATTTCAGAATTCCCGCACTTTTCGTATTCCTTAATCCGTTCGCTACATTAAGCTTTCTTGTTAGTACTATGGGTATAATAAGATACAATCGGATGTTGGAATTCGATGTTAATGGATATAAATTTTCTAAAATTCATTTTTTAATTAACCAATTGTCCTTTTTTGCGATTATAAGTATGATTACTGCATTATTCTTTGGTGGTGGGTATTATTTTGGACAAGATCTTTTATTAAATGTGTTTTTATTTATTGTATATTGTTTAATATTAACCCTCTTAATCTCTTATCTTGATTATGGAAGGCCCATTGTAAAAGTCGAGAAGAATAAAATCAACCTTTTCAAAAATTTCGCGTTTATATTTTCGATGACATCTCTTGTATTTTCGTTTATTATCGTGTCCTTTGATCTTCCGTTTATAGAATTAAATATTTATTTTACTTAGACTAATTTGTTGAAACTAATGTCAAAAAATCCGCAGATTATTGGGTTAGGCGAAATAGTTGTGGATTGGGCGGTACAAGTCCCCCATTTTCCACAACCTGACGAAAAAATTGATTCTTTTCACCAAGAGAATTTTGGAGGGGGAGTAACCGCGAATTATTTAGTCGCTACATCTAGATTAGGTGTTGATTCTGGATTCATAGGAGCCGTTGGTCAGGACGATTATGGGGATTTCCTCCTCAAAGATCTCGAAACAGAAGGAGTAGACACGAGATGCACCTATAAAAAAAAGGACCTTAAGACGCCCATAAATTTCATAATGGTAGCATCGAATACTGGAGAAAAAGTTATCGTCCAATCGCCATACATGCAATATTCACTCGATATAAGCGACTTAGATCCCGATTACATTGCTTCTTCCAAGTTATTACATACAACCGCTATACATCACGAATTAACCGAAGCTGCTATTGAAATAGCAAAAGAAAACAATGTGAAAATTTCTCTCGACTTGGAATCCCAAATTGCAATTCGAGGGTGGGATAAGTTAAAAAATATCATCCAAAGCGTCGATATTTTGTTACCTAACAAAGAGGGAGCAAAATCTATAACTAAATCTAATTCTCCTGAGGAAGCTGCAAAGGCGCTAATAAAAAAAGGTGTTAAATGCGTTATCATGACATTAGGCAACCAAGGTGCATTAATTACTACAGAAAACGATCAAGAAATCGTCCCCTCGTATCCCGTTGAGAAAGTTGTGGATACTACGGGAGCAGGCGATACTTTTAATGGAGCTTTCTCAGTAGCTTACTGGATTAATAAATGGGATTTAGAAAAATCTATTAGATATGCGAACGCAGCAGCTTCGTTGAAGATACAAAAATTAGGAGCTAGGACTGGTATGCCTTACAAAAGAGATTTGAAAAGATTTATTTTAAGAAAATCCACTAATTTTAGATTCTAATTCATTAAAGATTTGTTGAAATATTATAAACTTTAGTTTTCCCTCAATATTAAATCTAATTTCATCAAAATAATCTATTTTAAACTGAAAAGGAAGTAAAATGAAATTAGAATCAATAATAATTAAATTGGTGTTAGATTTCAATAGAATTGGCGCTCTAAAATTTTTCTTGTTAAAAGATTAAAAGCTTCCCCAACATTTTCGCCTGTTTTTGAAGAGATTTTCATATAATCAATTAAATTAAACTCATTCAAAAATGATTTTGCGTAGTCATCATCAACCATAATCTCGTCATCTAAATCCAATTTCGTGCCTAAAAAGAGAACGGGAAGATTCGGATCACCTTTACGTACAATATTGATCCATTGTTGTAAGTTTTCTAAAGTTGTTATCCTAGTAAGGTCAAACATTAAAAGTGCTCCTTTTGCCCCTAATACGTAGCTTTCAAGTAAAAAACGAAACCTCTCCTGACCTCCAAAATCCCAGAGCTGTA
>JAHQWX010000158.1 GCA_029856375.1 Promethearchaeia archaeon
CCCTTTGTCCTTTAACTCCTTGTATATCGCCTTTGCAATTATCTCGGTACTGCCCCACATCGTATCGTAGACAATAATTGCGGTTTTATTATCATCAATTTCGCCAGCAGACCATTCTGTGTACGCCTCAACGATTTTGCCAACATTTTTCCTCCAGCAAACGCCGTGAGAAGGGCAGATTATGTCAATTGGAAGGGCCGCAACTTTAGGAATTACATTTGCAATTATTTTCGACAAATGGAGTAGGATATTAGCGTAATATTTCTCAGCTTCTTGCATTATCACTTCTAAATCGTTTTCGTCGTCCCAAATCTTTGAAGTAGCAAGATGTTGCCCAAATCCGTCGTTAGAGAATAGCACATTAGGACCATTTTCGTCAGACATAAAAGAAACCATCGAATCAGGCCAATGTATCATCGGGATCGGGACAAAAGTAAATGTTTTTCCATTACCAATGTCTAGCGTATCTCCTTCTTTAACCGCTCGGATTTTATTAAATATTGCGTCATCTACTTCCTGATGAAAATGTGCTTTTAAATTATCCACTCCTTTTGTGGAGGCGATGATCTGCGCGTTTGGAAGGTGTTTAAGAATCAATGGAAAAGAACCAGAATGATCCATTTCAACATGATTCACTATAAAATAATCGATTTTTGCGGGATCAATAACATTTTTAATGTTCGTTAAGAAGTAGTTAAAGTACGGACGCTTAACGGTGTCAATTAGTACGGTTTTCTCTCCTTTAACGATGTATGCGTTATACGAAGAGCCTCTGTGTGTAGAATAACCGTGGAAATTCCTTACCTCGAAATCTACATAACCTACAAAACTTACATCTTTCAATATCTCCATATGAACCATTTTATACTCACTTAATCTAATTTGTAAGTTGAATTTTTGATATTAGTACATTTGAATAACTGAATAATTTAATACTAAAACAGATTATAAAGTTAATTTCTTTTAATTATAAATTATTAAATCAAATTTAATTGAATTCTTCCGAAAATTTGCATTAACACGAATATTCTTCATAAGTTTTAAATTTATATACTTGAGTATCTTTAATTTCAATGTTCAGACTTAACAAAAATGTTCATGAGAATTGGTCGCGATTTAATGAATAATCAATATTTTTAGAGTTATGCCAAAATTGAGCGATAAATTTAAGGAATTGGGTATTAAAGAATTCCAACTCTTAGATAGCATTTCAGAACTGGTTTCGGTTCAAGATAAAGATCTAAAAATATTATGGGCAAATAAAGCGGCGGCTGATAGCATAGGAAGCACACCTAAAGATTTAATCGGGATGCATTGCTACGAAATATGGGAACAAAGCGATAAACCAAGCAAAAATTGTCCGGTTTTAAAAGCAATAAAAACAGGAATTCCTTGTCAAAATGAAATGTCTACGCCTGATGGAAGATTTTGGTTGATATCGGGACATCCGATTAAAAACGATAATGGTGAAATAATTGGAGCTGTTGAAATTACTATTGAAATCACAAAACTTAAGGAAACTGAGAAAAACCTTAAAGAATCAGAAGAAAAATTTAGAGAATTATTTAACAACATGAGCAGTGGATTTGTTATATATGATGCAATTGATGACGGAGATGATTTCATTATAAAAGACATGAATAAAACAAGTTTAGCAATGAGCGAAATGAAGAAACGACAAATCTTAGATAAAAAAGTAACTGAAATATTTCCTGCGGTGAAAAAAATTGGGCTTTTTAGCGTTTTTCAAAAGGTATGGAAAACAGGAACTCCAGAATATGTTAAACCAACTTATTACGACGACAAAAGATTATCTGCGTGGGTAGAAAATTATGTGTTTAAATTACCTTCGGGGGAAATCGTTGCGTCATATAATGATGTAACTAAAAGAAAAGAAGCTGAAGAAATTAGAATTGAATCTGAAAAAAAGTTCAAAGCCTTGTTTAAGGGTATTCCAACCCCATCATATACTTGGCAAAAAGTCAACGATGATTTCATTTTAGTGGATTACAGTGATGCTGCAGCAAGAATAACTCAGGGAGATGTTCAAAGATTTTTAGGTATGAAAGCTTCCGAGATGTATAAAGAGCGCCCAGACATAATCGAAGATCTTAATCGTTGTTTCGAAGAAAAAACTTATATCTCTAAAGAAATGTCTTATTATTTTGAAGTATTTAAAGATTACAGGCATCTCTTGGTTCAATACGCCTTTATCCCTCCCGATTTGGTTCTAGCTCACACAATAGATTTGACTGAGAAGAAGAGAGCAGAGCAAGAATTAAAAGAATCCGAAGAAAAATATCGTTATCTGTTCGATCGTTCTCCATATTCTATTACTATTGTAGATGTTGAAGGAAATATCGTTGATTGCAACTCTGCTACAGAGCATTTTCTTTCTGCACACTCCAAAAACGATTTGATTGGAAAAAATTTTAAAGATATTTTCTCGTGGAACGAGGAAAACAAACTACTTATACCAATATTTGAGAAGCGAATTCAAAGCCTACTGAATGACAAAGTTCTAGAACCGTTTGATTTTCCATTAATTCAATCCATAGGAGATAAAATGTGGGTGCATGGGGAAGGTTCATTAATTAAGATAGAAAATGAAAAATTTATGCAATTTATAATCTCGGACATTACGGAGCAAAAGAGGGCAGAGAAAGAATTAAAAGAATCCGAAGAAAGATATCGACATTTGTTCGAGAGGTCTCCGTATTCAATTAGTATTGTAGATCTTGAAGGTACAATTATTGATTGTAACTCCGCTACAGATTATTTCCTTTCTGCACACAATAGAAACGATTTGATTGGACATAATTTTAAAGAGATTTTTTCGTGGAACGAGGACGATAAAAATTTAATACCAATGCTTGAAAAAAAAATCGAAGACTTACTTAAAGGAGTAGCTGTGGAACCATTTGATTTTCCATTAACTCAAACAACTGGAAATATAATCTGGGTTCAGGCCCAAGGTTCTTTGATGGAGATAGAAAATAAAAAATTTATACAATTTATTATCTCAAATATTACAGAAAAGAAAAAAGCAGAACAAAAATTAAAAGAATCTGAAGAGAAATATCGCATCGCCTACAATCTCGCCAATCTTTACAGAGATCTGTTCGCACACGACATGAATAATGTACTTCAAAACATACTCTCGTCTACTGATTTACTATCGATGTATAAGAACTATCCGGTATATATGGATAAGGTTATGGAGACATTGACTATTTTAAGGAAGCAGGTTAAACGAGGTGCAAATTTAATTTCTAATGTCCAGAAGTTATCGCAACTGGAGGAAATTCAATATGAAGTCGAACAGATTGAGATTTTATCAATTTTACAAGAATCGGTAGATTTCCTAGAAAAAAGTAGTCAGGGAAGAGAACTTCAAATTAAAATAGACTCGACTTTAGAGACTTGCATTATTAACGGAAACGAGTTATTGAGAGATGTTTTCGATAATATATTGAATAACGCGGTAAAATATAACGATAATACTATTGTTAATATTTTAATAAAAATTTCGAAAACCAAGAAAAACGATCTTGATTTTATAAAGTTTGAATTCATAGATAATGGAATTGGCATCGAAGATGAGCAAAAAAAAGTAATCTTTCAGAGAGTTGGCAGACAAGATAAAAGTTTGAGAGGAATGGGGTTGGGATTGTCGCTGGTGAAAAAAATTATTGATAATTATAACGGGGAAATTTGGGTGGAAAATAAAGTCCCCGACGATTATTCTAAAGGCAGTAATTTTGTGATCTTACTCCCCGAGGTTGGTTAATATAATAAAAGTATTTATTGTTGAAGATGATCTGGATATAGCGCACCTGTATCAGAAATTATTAGTAATTTCTGGTTTTGATGTAGTTGGAATTGCGGAAAATGGAGAAACAGCAATAAAAATGTACCAATCGTTTTCTAAGAAGCCAGATATAATCGTAATGGACCATCGGATGCCGATTAAAAACGGAATTGATACAACTGTTGAAATTTTAAAAATTGAAAAAACTCAAAAAGTAATATTTGCAAGCGCAGATAGAAGCGTGAAAAAAGAAGTGTTTTCAATAGGGGCGGTTGATTTTCTTGAGAAACCCTTTTCGCTAGATACTTTAGCGCAATGTATTAAAAGAACCTTAGATTCAAAAACGGTTGAAGATGAGCAAATTTCTGAAGAATACCCTCAAGAAACGAACTAATTCTTAAACACCCGTTCTTGAACAGGTAAAGAAATAAAAAAAAATGGATATTTTTAACCTTCAATTTTTTCAAACATATCTTTGCCTACCCCACATACAGGACAGGTCCAATCGTCTGGTAAATCCTCGAATTTTGTCCCTTGCTCGTCCTCATCGTAAATATATCCGCATGCGGAGCATTCCCATTTAGCCATAAGTAGTTATCACTTTATATTTAGTTTTTACGGTATTTTATTATGGATTTGAGATTTCTGTTAATTAAAAATGTTTTATTAATAAATTATAAAGATTTATGAAATCAAACTAACTTCTTCTTAAATCTTACTTTTGCTGTTTTACACTTTGGACACTTGACCGATTCGGGTAATTCTTCGAAAGGAACACTTTCTTCGTCGTCGTCGTAGCAAAACATACATCTCTGGCACACAAATTTGGGAATTCTCTATACACATCTAATAAATTTCATTATTATTTAATTGTCTTTTATTTTGTACGCTGATTTTGGAGCTTTACATCCCGGACATTTCCAATCGTCTGGTAACATTTCAAACTTTAATTCCTCTTTAGCCTCGTCGTAAATATATCCACATCCAGGACAATAATATATTAAAACCTCCAAAAGATCGTTAATTTCTTCTCGTTTAACCTTCAAATTGATATTCTTATTAACATATGGTATAGTCTTTTTCTCTCCGAAGAGAATAGCGCCTTTTAGAGTTCCATCCTTTAACACCAACTTTTGATAGCATCCCCCTTGTTTATCGACTTTTCTTAATATTTCCCAACCAGGTTCGTCTTCGGAAGGCGGATTAAAGATACCAACTGAGCAAAGATCGATGCCAACGATTTTCAACGTATTTTTAGGAGTTGTTCCTTTGTACTGAATTTCTTTTTTTCCTAGCACCGAGGAGGCAACTATTCTCGATTGCTCCATACAAGCCGGAATAATACCCCATGTTTGAGATTTATATTCGATACAATCTCCAACAGCGAAAATCTCTTTATCGCTAGTTTGGAGAATTTCATTTACGATAATTCCACGATTTGTTTCTAATTTTGCCATTTCTGCCAACTCTATAGTTGGTCTTATTCCTGCTTGAATAAGTACTATATCGGCTTCAAGTGTTTGACCATCCTTTAGTTTAATTCCTTTTGCTGAATTATCTCCTAAAATTTCTTCTGTCGCCGCATTAACAATTGTTTTTACTCCCATTTTTTCAATTTCCTCTTTTAAAATCG
>JAHQWX010000159.1 GCA_029856375.1 Promethearchaeia archaeon
TACCACCACATCAAAGCCAGCTGCTTCTTCAGCTGCATTAATCTCTGGGCCAGCTGCTGCTGTTGGTGTATCTGTGGAGGCTGGAGCAACTGTATCCTTAATAATACCAACCTCACTATCTGTACCAATATTACCGGCTGTATCGTTGGCATAAATTCTAATTATGACTGATCCGTTTCCAAATTGAGCCCATGCAACAGAAATGTCGCCGGTCCAAGTATAATTATCTGTATAATCCCCCAGATCCGTAGCATTTATTATCATAAACCATTCCGAATCTTGATATAAATCGTCGTTAGTGAACATAACGGTTGGAGCGGTTATTCCACAGAGTTTATTTGATTCTGGTGTCGTAATCGTAATATCGGGATTGTCAATATCTTTGTATAATACTAATGAAAACGAATCGTTGATATTACCATCAGAGTCGTTTGCAAAGATATATAGGGTAAATTGTTGCTCGTCAGCTAAGCTGGCCCATAATCCTCCATCAAGAGGAACAGAGGCGCCGTTTGGCACAATGATTATGTAAAGCCCATATTCGTACCATGTAGTATTAAGAGCTTCGTCTGAAGCAGTTATTTGAATGTTAGGTATTGAATTACAACTCGTGTAGTTTCCTGGTAGGATGGCATCTACAGAAGGTTTTATGGTATCTTCCACTGTAATATTAATAATTTTTGAAGCATTGTTATTATAAGGATCGCACGCCCTAATCTCTACCCAAATTACTCCCACCGAGAGAGGGGTATTATTAGATATTTTTCCATCACCAGCAATGTCAAAATTCGTATTGTTGATCCAGTATTTGTTGATTCCAGAGAGATCGGAAGCGTTCAAATCGTAAGAAAAAGGGAAACCGAGTTCTACGACTCGATCCTCTGGGTCTTCGTCCCAAGTTGGGTCAGTAGTATCTTCCACTGTAATATTAATAATTTTTGAAGCATTACTGTTATAAGGATCGCACGCCCTTATCTCTACCCAGATTACTCCTACAGAGAGAGGTGTTTTATTAGTTATTTTTCCATCCCCATCCATGTCAAAGTCGGTATTGTTGATCCAATATTTGTCGATTCCAGATTCGTCAGTTGCGTTCACATCGTAAAAAAAGGATAAGCCGAATTCAATGGTTTGATCAGATGGCTCTTCGTCCCATGTGGGTGGTGGGTTCGAAATGGACACGATAACTGTTTGTTGAATCCCCGATATGCCATAGGTGTCGTTATACTCAATCGTATAGTTAAAAATTCCGGGTTTAGAGCGATTTATAGCGACATTGATAAAAGAATCGTTCGACCAATCGTCCCATTCCTCCCAAATGTAGAAAATTCCATTCGTATCGTTAGCGATTACTCGGTATTGACCTTCTCCGTAATCATCTGTAAGGACCCAATCGATAGTTTCTGTTCCAACTAGAGATGTGCTTAAGATTTCAGGTCCAGATGCTTCTGGAGGTAGATTTGTGATAGTTACAACGACCATATCCACAATTCCAGACTGACCAGCGCTATCGTTGTACTCAATCGTATAATTAAAGATGCCTGGAAACGTGCGGTTTATCTGAACTTGTAGATTAATATTATTGAACCACGGTTGCCAATCTTCCCAAATATAGAAGTCGCCATTTGTGTTGTTAGCGATTACCCGATACTGCCCTACCCCGTAATCGTCCGCGATGGTCCAATTAATAGTTTCCTTCCCGATCCTCGTTGTAGTTACCGGCCCTTGGTTTGAAGCTGTTGGTAAGTTATCCTGCGAAATATTTACTATGACCGTATCGGCAATACCAACACCACCTGCGGAATTATTGAACTGAATCGTAAAATTGAAAATTCCTGGTTCGGAGCGATTAATAGCGACATTGAGAAATGTATCGTTCAACCAATCGTCCCAATCGTCCCAAACATAATAATCTCCATATGTATCATTGGTAATCACCCTATATTTACCAGGAGATATATGATCCCAAATTTTCCAAGGAATCACTTCTGATCCAGTAGTTAACGTTGTGATATCAGATGGATGATTTGATGCGGGAATATTATCTATTAGCTCAACAATAACAGAATCAGGAACTCCGCTACTTCCAATTGTATTATTATATTCAATTGTATAATTAAATATACCCGCGGCAGAGCGGTTAATTTCCACAATAAGAGGAACATCAACGCTCCAATCTGACCAATCCTTCCATACATAGTAGGCTCCATTCGTATCGTTAGCAATCACTCTATACTGATCACCGCCCATACGGTCAGTTAAGGTCCAAGTGATGTTATCAGCCCCATAAATCGAATCAGAAAAATCAGGAGGTGAGTCAGATATAGGAGTTAAATCAACATTTAGACATTGAGCGTAAATATCATCATTAGCGCCTCTTCCATCCCTCCATGCTACACAAACACTTGTATCGTCGTCATACTCCACCTTTGGATCAAATTGGTCTCCGGTTGCATCGCAAACCACCGTGCCATTAGCATCCCAGATACTAGCACCTTCAACTACATATTGAGCATAAATATCACAATTTGATCCCCGATAATCGCTCCATGCAACAACCACTCCTTCACTTGTCGCGCAGATATCCAGGTAAAAATTGGAGCTATATAATCCTTGATTACCAGTTTCAGTACATACAGCAAATCCGTTGGTTGTCCATTGAGGATCTCCCGTGGAATTGTAATTCTGAACATAAATATCATAGTTATCAGTAGCGTCCCGTGAATCAACCCAAGCAACATACATGTTTCCATTCTCGTCTGAACAAACTCTTGGTGCCCTTTGGGTATTTGATAAATCAACTACACATGTTCCATTATTGATCCATTGAGTATCTCCTGTACTATTAATGTATTGAGTGAATATTCCATCATCTCCGTTATTACTTTCCCATACAATATAGGCTCCACCATTCCCGTCGGCACAAATTCTAGGATTTGACTGGTCGTTTGCACTAGTACATATTTTTTCTCCATTGCTCGTCCATGGGAGCCCTCCAGTGGAAGTATAATGTGCAGCATAGATGTCATAATTGGTTCCAGAGCGGTAATCTTCCCAAGTGACGATACCACCACCGCTCCCATCTTTACAGATCTTAGGGTATCGTTGGACATTAGAAGCGCTACACACGGTCGTTTCTGCATGTATATTCGTTCCAGTCATACGGTGGACATTGATGTTATCGTTCAATCTTTGAGCGACGATGGAGTGACCCGCGTCGTTATGTATAAGGTCTGGTCGAACTTCGAGTCCTGGGTTCGCATAAAACATCATATGACAATTGGGTGGATTATAGTCGTTACTTCCAGTTAGAGTGATTCTAGCTGAATAAGTCCTCTTTCCAGTACCCCGATCATCATACCATGCCATAAGCATAGTCGAGGATCCGGCAGCCATTGCCAACTTTCTTTGAGGATCTGCCGCATCGCAAAGAGATATTGAGCCCCAAACATTCTCTCCGTTAGCATTATAGCGGGATCCCCAGATGCCATCTGAGCCTACCACCCAGCCAAAGAACCACCCTCCACTTCCATCTACGCAAATGTCGTGGTCGTTATCATCATAGCTTCCAGGAGAAGATCCTACTTGAACGCCATCTTCGGTCCATTTTACTGGATAGGAATCGTCGGCCGGCGTTGGCGTTTCTACATAATTAATTTCGGAATCGTGATCAATATTGTCAAGTTCGATTACGATATCTTGAGAATCATAATTATGATTAGGAACAGGTGCAAAAATAGCGATAACGATAAAAATTTGGAACGCTATTAAAAAAAACAAAGCAGAATTTTTCCTATTAAATAAGTCCATAAACCAAATCCCCTATTAATTGATTTAGTGAGAATTAAATTAAAATCTATAAACAAAATTTAATTAAGTAGTTATAGAGTATAATGATCAAGCGAATTCGCATATATAATCTTTAGGTATTGTCCTCGTTGTGATGTTGGTTCAATAATACTTAACGCCACAAAAAAAGGATATAAAACAAAAATTTTTTGCGAATAATCTAAGGAAAACGCGCTATAGGATTAAAATAGTATTAAAGAAATTCATCTAAAGTTTTTTGCTTCTGAATGAATTCGATTAGTTTGCTACTCTTTTTCCAATGTTTTAAACTAACCATTAAACCTTCAGACATTCTGTTAAGAGCCGAATTGAAGTTATCGAATACAACTGGTTTGGATTCCATCGCGTTTTTAGTGGTCTCTCTTATTACCCACACGCCCAGAGGGACAGTATATCCAGCTGAGACTTCCCGAAATATTAAGATTCTAGCTTGACGCCTTATTTTATACAAGTAGTCGCAAATTGATTTGCGGGCAGCGTAATACGCCCCGGTAATGTTGCTAGCGTAGCTGGTTCTACCCTTGTAAAATTCAGTATCGGTGCATATCTGAGGCTTTAAAGGGGTTTTATAATCCAATGATACATTCCATAACGAATTTGGAGCCCATACTTCGTTCATTTCATAAGTGAATTTACCCGGGAAAAGCAGTATCTTAAACTGATTGTCTAAATATTTCGATTCAAATATTTGGTAATCGTTAATTTCTGGAAATTTTTTTATCTCCTTGAGCAGTCTTTTCGAAATGATATCGTCAATCGCTGTGATCGTCCATCTCGTTGGTACCAACTTACGATTCTCTTTTTCGCCAAGTAATCCTGCAGAAAACACTCTTTGGATGGAAGAGAAGGGAACTCTACCCTTCATGTAAAGATATTCGCTTACTGCTTCGCTTGCCTTCAAGTCGGTATCCGAAACGCAATAGTCAACTTTTGGATGCACTTTCACATTTTCAGTTATCCGAATTTTATCGGTAATCCCTGAAGGGCCGAGTGGGAGGGCGTGATTATCTATAGTCACATTTAGAGTTAATTTTTCAAGGTGCGTCTCGGTCTCAACAGGTCGCGCGGCCATCGAGAGTTCTTGAGAAGTCTCTAACAACCTTTGTGTTTTTAGAGGAGGGGTTGTTTTTATTTTTTTTGCGGCTGACTTAACGTTAACCTTAAAATTACTTCGAACTAAGCTACTTCGATATTTTACCACGGCTTCAGAGGGCGTGCCAAACCAGAGTTCTGGAGCGTCGAGTACATGAAAATCGCTAATCGGTAGAGTCTCTACATATTCCTTAAATGGAACCAAAGGTCCGACAGCAACATTTGGGTAGTTATACCGCCCTACGAAAAAACCTGGAGGGCTAGGACCAAAAACCTCGACATTGCGTTTTGACCGCCCAATCTCAAACGGGATAACCGATTTTAAAATAGATTTTTTCATTAATATTGGGCAGGTCTTTTTACCGCACAGGAGCCTCGCTCCCTTACATCGAATGCAGATGTTTTGTTCTGTCGGAGGTCGCACCAAATTCTTCTATCTCGAAAAAAATTAGTACTATAATAATAAAATCGTCTAGATATTATTAAA
>JAHQWX010000160.1 GCA_029856375.1 Promethearchaeia archaeon
ATATTTTGGTCTAAAATTAAGTAAATCTGTTGGTGGAAGCTGGATTTCGAATAAATGCCTATAATTTTCAGGATCTTTAATATAATCATCAAAAACTACGAACCTTTTCAAATATTTTACTAATTCTGACACTCTAAATCGCCTCTAATCTTATTAAGATGTTGTTGGTTTTAATGACATTATTGAAAGGTATAATACCCAGATGTCATTGTATTTTTAATTTTTTTATTTTTAATCTTAAATTAATCATAGGAATATATTAATGGTATTGAAAAATAATGCATGATAGTGATAATACCCCCGACATAGAAGATATTTATTACAAGCCGAATTATACTATGTTACTGAATCGTATTCAAGAGATAAAGGATGTTCGAAAGAACAAATTGTTAGAAAAGCTTTTGGATGGTGAATGGCATTCCGAGAACGAATTAGTGAGATTCGCGAGAAAATTTGGTTATATTGGAGTAGTTACATTGGGAACAATGATTAATTCATTGAAACAAAGAATTGATTCTAAGTTTTTAGTCTCAAAGTCGATTAAAGACATTAATTATTACAAAATCTCTGATAATTTCGTTGGATTAGCACGAGCTGCCTATTCAAACTACAAATTTTTGTAAATTAAATTTCTCCTACTTCTCAACGCGAGTTATTGCGATAATGTTTAATATAAATATCAAATACAAAAAATAATATCCAACTCCAAAATAGCCAACCGTTGGATCTGGGAAAAAAAGAAGGATATAAGTGGTAGTATAAAGAAAAATAGATAAAAATAAAAGCAAAGCGTTTATTTTAAATATTTTTTTTGAGTTTGCTGAAATGGAATGGCGCGAAGATGCCATAATTCCCATTATCCCGGGCAAGAGGATTAACAACCAAATAAATAACGCGGCTACTCCCTCAAGAGAATTTAAACCTATTGTAGCGTAACCTACATTGTTTATAATATGCCCCCAAGAATAATATTCAATATTTTCTAACATCAATATTGAAAATTTTAGTGCGGAATCTGGAGAATCTCCACTAATGTTAAAAGGAAGTTCACTAATAAAAGACAACCATAATGAGAGCAACGCTGCTATGAAACCAATTTTTCTTAATCCCATTTTTATAATTTGCCTCTAATTTATAAAATAATTTTTATTCTGATATTACTCGCTTTCAACCTCGTGGTATTTGTTTGCTATGATAGCTAAGATAAAATTAATAATAAGAGCGATATATCCGTTTCCTAACGAAGAAAATAATGTTAGAACCTCCATATGGGTGCCAAATATCTCAATACTATTTAAGGGGAGGTAAAATGAGATAAAACAAATGACAACGATTAGTAATGCAGCATTTATCCTCATAATATTTTTTCCTAAAGGCCGTGCAATCGCACTACCGATTATTGTAATTATCCCCGCAACCATAGTAAAAATATATACGAAAATAAAGGGGAAAATGTTTAATTCCAACCATAAAATCGATTCTAAAGATGAAGGATTTAATGAACCCCAAATATGGTATTCGAGATTATTAAAACTAAATAAAGCTAATGAAATGGTGGCGTAAGACGAAATACCAGCTGAAAAACTAATTCCGACGGGAATCGACTGGAGAAATGTGAGTATTACGCTTAAAATGCCAGAACATAGTCCTATTTTGTTCATTTTAAATTATTCAAAGCTATTTTATATTTCTTTTTGTGGTTCTTCAATAAAAATTTAATTCAAATTAATTAAATAAGACTCTTATCTAAATAATAAACTTAAAATTAATAAATACAAAATAGAGAATAAAATGTGAATTAAAGCAAAAAGTGCACCATTGATTAATAGTCTTCTGAAATTTAGATTCTCTACTTTGTTATCTTGGGCTACTTTTAAAGTGAAAACATCACACATTGAACCTTGAGGCAATATATTACCACCTAAATTTACTGCAATTAATAAGGCAAAAATTATCGGAACTGATGAAAAATTATAATCAGCAATTAGGCTATCAACAATGGGTAAAAATATTAATGTTGCTGGTGCGTTCGCCAATATTCCGGATATTAAACTGACTGCTACTAATATAATTACGCTTACAATAAATACGTTAAAATTTTGAATACCTGCAAATTGAAAAATCTCAAACAAACCAACTATTTGCATACAACCGACGATCACAAACAATGACATAAAGAAAAAATAAACTTCCCAATTAACCTCTTTAAAAATTTCCTTTAAGGGTCGTTCTTGATTTCTATTGTTGATTAATACTAGAAACATTGCAGAAACTAAGGCGACAATCCAAATTTCCGATATAAAGATAAAAAGAAGAATTGTAACGAGAAAAGTAACCCCGGTAATTCTAAATAGTTTCTTATCAATTATCACCATCGACGGATCTAAGAGCTCCAGTATTAATTCTCTATTTTCAGGATCAATTTTCGGCTCGTTTCTTAGAATTATAAAATCAATTAAGACAATTGTTATAAACATTAAGAGAAAAGAAAATGTCCAATAATGGATAATGAAGTAGATAGAATCAAGCTCGTAACGTTGAGCAATAATAATATTTGATCCAGATGAAAAAGGAGTAATTATACTCCCAATATTTATTGTTATCGATAATGCGAGGAGATAAGTACCTGCTTTTATTTTTAAATATTTACAGATTCTAATAATGATGGGAGCTAATATAATCGCTACAACCACATCGGAAATCATAGCAGCTAATAAAGTACTGGTTATGCATATTATTATCAGAAATATGTGCTTATTTCCTTTTGAAAGTCTTAACATTTTTATTGAGATCCATTCTAGTACATTATTTTCGCGAGCTATAAGCGTTATTATTTCCAAACAAAGCATTATCAATAGCGCTTTAAATTCAATGTAATTAATGAGGACATCGAAGGTAGTTGGACTACTAATATTAGCAATTACAATGCACGCAATCGTTCCTAATAGAGAAATACTTAAAAAGTCTACTTTCTCGCGACTATAAGCAAAAATAATTAATAAAAAAATAGCAAAAATAAGAATAGACGCAATAATGTCCATGATTTACATAAAAAAATTTAAGGATATAAATTTTTTGGGATTATTGAGACCGTTCGCAAAAGAGCCTCAAAATCCGAAATGTTAAGAAATTTACTAATGTTTTAATATATTAATGCAAAGAATTAATTAGTTGAGTGATTTCATAAAAGATAGAAGTTGAATGAGTTAATAATTTGTGAAAAGAAAAAAGCTGCGGAAGCGGTCGCGAAATCTTTAGGATCAAGCCAAAAATTGATTTTTAATAAAATACCATATTTTTATATTAAAAACAAGGAAATTTATGTCGTACCACTAAAGGGGCATATTAAGGAATATAGGAACACCGAAAAGTATAAGAGCTGGTCAAAATCGGATCCGCGAGATATCTTAACAGATCCAAATTCTATTTTTAAATTTCCCATTAAATACTCTCAAAATTATTTAAAATTATTAGAATTTGTTTCGCAAAAAAAGAACATCAATATGTGCATCATAGGTACTGATGCCGATGTAGAAGGTTGCAATATTGGTTTAATAGACGCGTTTCCGGTAATCAAAAAAGCGAATCGAAATATTAAAATTTCTCAACTCTGGCTAAGCTCACTGCAGAAGAACGACATAATCAAAGCCTATAACTCTCAAATAACGCCAAAGTGGAATTGGGCTTATGCAGGTGAAGCAAGAGCCATAATTGATGCAACTATCGGATTTTCAGCGACTAGAGAAGTTTCATCAACATTAAGACCGATTTTGAACAAAATTAAAGTACAATTTGTCTCAATAGGTCGAGTCCAGACATGTTTGCTATACTTAATCTACTTACGCGAAATACAAATTAAAAGTTTCGTACCTAAGCCTTTTTGGGTAATTGAAGCAATTGTTGTAAGTAAAGGAGTCCATTATAAAACATCATATTTAAAAAATCCAATTCAACAGAAGAAAGATGCAGTGAATGTATTTAATAAAATCAAAGACGAAAAGAAAGGAATAATCCAAGAAATTTCATCTCAAATACAGCAAAATCCTTTACCTACTCCACTCAATACATCGAAAGCGCTTCAATTAATTACTCGACATGCTAACACTACCGCAATATCAGCTTTAAAAATTCTGGAAGATCTATACCTTAACCAATTAATTACTTATCCAAGAACAGATTCGGATAAATATAAACCTAGCTTTGACCATGCTGTAAACATTGGACAGTTTACCGCTCATTACCAATATGGTAATTTTTCAAAAAAATTAATCGGTATGAATCAAACCAAGCCAAATCAAGGAAAAGTGGATGCGGACGATCACCCACCAATAACGCCAATTAAATCAGTAGAATTGAACGATGGTATTTTCACTTCTGCTAAGCATGTTAAAGTTTACGATTTAATTATAAGATACTACCTATCACTTTTTTCAATGCCTGCAAAAGTTTCAAAAACTCGTTGTATCTTTTCAATAAAAGACGAAGATTTCGAATTAAAGAACGATGTATTAATTGAACAAGGACCCTATGAAATCGCTCCATTCTTGATGAAAAAATACGATGTTCTGCTAGAATTAAGCGATGACGATAAATTTTTAGAAATCGATTCAATTCAATTAGACGAGCGTGAAACTAAACCTCCAAATAGATACTCCGATAATACGCTCATAAAATTAATGGAATCAAACAAAATTGGTACTAAAAGCACGAGACCCAGCATGATTAAGATTCTTATTGATCGAAAATACATCGAAAGAATAAAGAGAGTAATCCATCTAACGGATTTAGGATTTTATCTTATTGACAATTTAAAAGGTATATGGATCGATTTTTTAGAACCTAGCTTTACATCCCATGTAGAAATAAATTTAGAGAAAATTAAAAGTGGAGAAAAGGATTGGCAATTGGTTTTAAATGAAACTAAGCAAGAATTTCTTAAATTATTTGATGACTTTCGAAAGCAAAAATCCAATTTTCTTCAAGAATTCACAAATATTGAAATAGATTTTCAGAAGAAGCAAAATACCAAGACTGTTTGTCCAGTTTGTAATTCCTCTCCAATGAAAATAATTCGGACTAAAAAGGGCACTAGATTTATGGCTTGCCAATCTGACGAATGTAAAAATTCGTACCCCCTTCCTAAAGCAGGCACTATTACCGTTTTAAAAGAATCCACCTGCCAAATATGTGGATTTAATGTGTTTAAGATAAGGAAAACAAAAAATAAAAGGAATTATGAATATTATATGTGCCCAATCTGCTGGGATAAGGGTTTAAAAGAAAAGATCGATGGCTATGGGTTTTGCTCCAATTGTGAAAAATTTAAAATTAGTAAAGACAACTGCGTAGCCAAAGAATAAATAATTAGGTATAATAATTATCATAGAACTCTATATAGTCATAAAATCTAAGAAAGTGGGTTATGAA
>JAHQWX010000161.1 GCA_029856375.1 Promethearchaeia archaeon
ATAGATAAAAAATAATTCTCAGCGTAACTATTAACGCATCACACAAGATTTAATGTCAGCCTTGTCTAGTCTCATCATAGAATTATTGAGAATTTTTAGAATCTACTTAAATAAAAAGATTAGTAAGAAAAAAATCTTATACTTTTTTTGAGACAAATCATAATAATCAATAATATCTTCCCTTTAAAATATAAACAAGAACTTATAAGTCAAGAAGTAATTATAAGATTGATAAGTGCGAATAAAATAGATAAAAGTCTTTGTTGATAGTGAAATAAAATATGGAAAAAATCGTTCCGTTTATGATTGGGGATGAAAAATATGTCCCATCTCAATCAAGGAGAACTTTTCTTGAAGAAATAGCCTTAGGTATTTGTGTATTATTTGAAGAGAATGGTAATTCTATGAAGAAATGGGGCTTAATTGACGCGATATCTATATGTTTTTGGCCTGTAAGATTAATTCCTTTAAATGATAATCACGCGTGCGTTTGTAGTTATTTATTTAATAGTGCTCCAAAAATTCCTGTTGGACCGTTTAAAAAAACCCTACCTAATCCTGAAGCTGTAATAAAAGCTTCAGATTCATCAACTTTTATCGAATCGTTAAGCGATTACGACTCAAAGTATCTTTCGAACAAAAGTAATTTTTCAAGAAAAATATCAATTCAGGAAGCACTGTTTGGAGTCGATGAGATATCATACCTCAAACCATTCCTCTATAATCAATATAGTATAAAGTCATTTGAAGAAAAATATTTCAATTTATCTGCGGATCCAATATCTAAAAGCGTGAACCAGATAAATATTCGAAAAGAGGTTTACGATTTTGTAAATTTAGCAGATGTAAAAATTATTGAACAATATAATGAAAAAATTAACAATTTGTGTGATAAGTGGATAGATAAGGCTTCAAAGGAATTAGATGCGTTTAAAGTTAAAACGGTTGATCATAGTAAAGAAGAGCGACAATTAGAAAGGCTAAATAAAGAATTAAGGGAAGAAAAAGAGCGAGATCTGCATGATACTGATGAAGAATTATTAGCTTCTGGTAAATTTAAAATTAATAATATGTCCTCAGTAATTTTAAAAGAAATCGAATCGTTAAAAAACGAAATATCCAAAATATCCAATTTTGTTAGAGATAAAAATCTAAATCGAATTACAGAAACAATTCAAGATTCCTATCGCGAAAGTCAGAATGTTCAGAATTCGATTAAGTCCTTTGATGGCGAAATAGCGACTTTAAAGAAAAATCTTGCTCGAGAAAGAGATAATATTCGAAAAAACCAAGCAGATAAAATAAGCGCTTTGGAGTCTGAGATTAATGAGGTAAAGGCAAAAATAGATTCGGATGAAAAAAATTATCACAAAGAGCTCTTCGATATTCAAAATAATGTAAAGAAAATTCAGGAATTGAAGCAAAAAATTAACGCCACCATTTCAAGTATAAAAGAAACTGAGTTAGATAATGTACAACAATTTTTACAACAATATTCTGTAGAAATTAAAACAAATAATGTTATTTTGGGTATTCCTATACTTGTTTTTAATTTCAAGAGTCAAAAAACTGATAAATTTAAGCGTTATATGCCGGTTTTGCCAATTCTAATTAGCGAAGGAAAGCGAAGGGGCCCTACAGTACAAATCAAATCGAAGACTAAGTCAAACTTTACAGTTCGCTTTAACAATTTATTCAATAAGGATAAGGCTATTAAAGATTTGGTTTCTAGTGAGAGTCAAAATAACAATCTAATAGAAATTAAGAATTTTACGGCTCAGCTATTAGAATCTGTAGATGAACTTAGAATTAAAGAAATGGTTTCTAAGAAAATAGCTGCGAATGTTAAGGATTTAATAGAATCTCTAATTTAATTATATCGAAAAATTATTTAACAATGCTTTATTTTTTTAGTTAATATTTGTGAAATAGAGGACTCATAAACATCATGGGTTTATATAAAAAAGCTAGCGCAAATTTACCAGATAACTTCTCTATATTTCAACTCATGTCCGTCTTAGAGATGGATGGATCAGATATAAGAGAGTGTAGAAACGTCCTTAAACAATGGTTTCACTTAGGATACATCAAAAGAATCTCAAAAAATATGTATCAGAAACTAAAATAGAACTGGAAAGTTGCTATCTCATTTTTACTCATTAGATTTTGTAGTATGCGCATAAAAATTTTAATGAGTTTTTAGATTAATTTGAGGGAAGATAAAATTTAATAATTTTCTAAATGAATCGTAAATTCCTACTCCATTTGTTGCAATTGTTTGAACAATATCAATTTTTTCGTAGAGATGGTAATTGATATGATTCAAAAAATCATCTTTATTTATTTTATTCTCTAGATCCCATTTATTTAAGCAAATAATCACAGGCATTTCATAAATTTTATGAGAAAAAAAACCATATAATTCATTCCAAGACCTTAGGTTTTGGCTAAAATAAGAAATTTGTGAATCCACCACGAAAATTATGCCATCTACGCCTATTATTGTTGATGGTCTCGTGCTTGCGTAAAAATCTTGCCCAGTCGCAGAATATATTAGAAATTTTATATTCCATTCAGTTCCTTGAAAAAAGAGTATCCCGAAATCAAAAAATAATGTTCTGCCCGTTGTACTCTCGATTGATTTTAGCGTGTCTTTCCTTCCGAAATGATTAAACAGTCTTTTTAACGAAGTAGTTTTTCCTGACATCGCGGGCCCATAATAAACAATTTTAATTTGAATAGTTTTATCGCCATAGTCAAATAACATGTCATTCAACCCCACAAGCTTTCTAGATGATCTCCAATGTTAGCTACTTTTCCATTCTTTAATAAAAGACTAAAATCCTCCCCCCACTCATGGTAAATAAAAGATAACAACCTTTCTAACGAAGCATCTTGATAGTCTATTGTGCTTAAAAGTATTTTGGCGCTAATACTTGAATCTAATCCGAGAGAAGATAGTAAATTTAGACGATTTAATATAAAAAAAGCACGTTTAGAGGCTGAAAAGAAATTTTGAATTTCCATTTTAAAAATATTTTTCTGTATTTCCTCTTTTTCAATCGAAAAATCTAAAAGACTGGTTAAGGTTTGCTCGTCAATTTTATCTTTTAATTTTTTCTGCAAAAGAACCCTTTTCATTCTAACAATGGAGTTTTCAGTATCTTGACTAATCTTTTTTAAGATTTGCCTTTCCATCTTTAAATTAAAAACTTCTAAATTATCTCCTTCTAACTCGTTTGAAATCATTCCTTCTGAGATTTTAATAATTAAGAAAAAAGTGCATATTTCACTCATTAATTCTTTTAAAAATTTAATCCTTTGGGAGTCATCTTTAGGGAGTTTAACACCCATCACCCAAGATTTAAGGTTTTTTATCGTTTTTAAAGCTTTTAAAGTAACATTTGAGGGGCATCTAATTATTATTCTCTGCGCATTATAATCGATTTCTTCGTTTGCACACAGATTTTGATGTTCAGATTCGGAAATAAAATCAGTATAATATATTAATTCTTTCCTAAAATGCATTAAATCGCATAGCTCGGCGATAAAATCGTCTACTTCGCTTAATTCATTGCCAACTACGATTATTGGAATTCGATTTAGAAGACAATATAATATTAAGGAGAAATTTTTTTCCCCTATCTTATTTATTGAATACATTATCTGCAAAGCCCATTCCTCTATGGATTTATTTTATAATTAATTCCCCCAACAGTTTTTTAATATCGAAGGTTTTTTTGTAATCTTCAATCACTGATGCCTTTTCGATAACTTTATCTAACTGACTCGCAAATTGAGGAATGATTAATCTTAACAGACCCAATTTATATTTACCTTTATCAATGTAAGAACTAAAAATTGCTCGCTTTATTCCATAGATAAATTGAAAGGTATTTTCGCAGTCTAATAATATCGTGTTCACTTGCATTTTTTTTAAAAGCCATGCGCATCTATTAGAGGTTTGGAATAAAGAATAACTCATTGCCGCAATAGACTCAAGAGAGTTATACCAAAATTGCTCTTTTTTGATAATTTTTGAAACAACAAATCCCCCTTCTAATGTTAAAAAAGAGTGTTTTAAATCAGGAATTGCTAAAGAAAATTTATTTAAAATTTGATTTAATTGAAGAGAATCCTTTTCCGTAAATCCTAAAGAATAAGTAGATAGATGTTGTTCTTTTGAAGTGTCTTCTTTAACGCTAAAACTTTCCATCATCTGCTTTACTTGCTCACTATCGAATTCAATCAATGGAGGTTTAAAGGATTCCCCAGAAGTGATTAATGTTCTTTTGATTTTAGTCAAGCTTTCGCTTGTTTGCAAAAAAATACCACCAAGATTAACATTTGGCAATGTCGTTATAGCAATGAAAAACTCATTATCATCTTCAAATATTCTTTGCTCCTCTAATAACCTATTAAGTGGCGAATTATAAGAGTTTTTTAAAGGAGCAATCAAGATTTTTGCTTTTTTACCTTCAATAAGGATGTATTTCAGATCATCGGGGTGTAAATGAATTCCAATATTATAAATTGCGCTTGTTGCGGAAGAAACACTAAAAATCTCGTCTTTAGAGAACCACACTCCGCTTGATTGAATTGGATTTCCATCCCTTTGAGTTAATACAACATTTTCCACGCCTTTTAGATTTTTAATTTGATCTAAATGATTTCCTATTTTTTCTTTTAGTGTCATTAAAAAACCTTAGAATTAGCTTTTTAATCATATTTTTATTTAATTTTAAAAACAAATTTTTAAAGTCCGCCTTTTTATGGGGGATATTTCATATTTCTAAAAAGAGTTAAACAAAAAACGCAAAAATTTTAAAACGTGTTGGATTTATTTTTATATTGTAAAAATTGAAAAATCGTACATTTTCGGCGTGAGCTCGGATAACGGTTAATACCAAGATATGATGAGTTCTTTTCAAAATACGATACACAAAATGTGGTTTTAATTTATACATTAAAACTGAAAAAAGAATAAATAAAATAATCTGCCAATATCCTTTATACAAGGCGAAAAGTTCATGTTTCGGAATTCCGGTTGATCCTGCCGGACCCGACTGCTACTTGGGTGAGAATAAGCCATGCGAGTCGAATGGGATACCTAAAGTTCCCATGGCAAACTGCTCAGTAACACGTGATCAACTTACCCTATGGAAACCCATAACCTCTGGAAACGGAGGATAATAGGTTATAGTTGAAAAGGCTTGGAAAAGTTTTTCAATAAAAGGGATAATAAAAATGGTTATTATTCACCATAGGATAGGATTGCGGTCGATTATGGCAGTTGGTGAGGTAATGGCTCACCAAACCGATAATCGATAGGGGCCGTGAGAGCGGGAGCCCCGAGATGGGTACTGAGACAACGACCCAGGCCTTACGAGGCGCAGCAGGCGCGAAACCTCCGCAA
>JAHQWX010000162.1 GCA_029856375.1 Promethearchaeia archaeon
ATCTATATGATCGCGATGCTGTTCTGCTATTTCGTTAGCTTTAGAGAAGGAATGAACTTAGGGCGCATCATGTACGGGCGATTGTCGTACGAGCGAGGGTATTGGTACTTAATCAGGTCAACCAATATGATCGTGAGAAGTAAGAAAAAAGTAGAAAAGCGATTACAAAAAGAACGCTCTAAATCTTAATTTTATTTATTTTTCTTTTCTTTTTATTAGATTTTTAAGATACTTTGAAAGTTGTGGTTAAGAGGTCTTCGTTTCGGGACGATCCTCCAACATATAATACATGCTCAATCTTCTCGACCACCCAGCCCCCTTTATCTGGATCGTAGTACGCTAAGTCTTTTACATTTAAATTAATCTCCACCGTTTTTGTCTTAGCAGCATCAAGAGAGATTTTCTTAAATCCTTTGAGTTCTTTGGGAGGACGCTCTACTGAAGGTTTTTTGTATCCAATGTACAATTGCACGATTTCCTCACCGGCTACTTTTCCTTTATTTGAAATGTCCACGCTAACTTTAATTGCTTCGCCTTCTTTTGCGCTCGTTTTATCGATTTGAAGATTGGAATAAGCGAACGAAGTATAACTCAAACCAAAGCCAAATGGAAAGGTGGGTTCCACTCCATTCTTTTCTAACAACCTATACCCGTGGTAATATCCGTATTCAATTGCTCTTGCCTTAATATCGAAATATGGAAGATGATCTGCAGATTTAGGAACGATAAACGGAAGCTTTCCACTTGGATTCACATCGCCAAAAAGAATCTCGCCTAATGCGGTACCCCCTTCCATACCAGAATACCACGCCATTAGAATCGTTGGAATTTTGTCCTTCCACGACTCTAAGATTATCGCGCTTCCACCCACGAGAACGACGACGCAATTTTTATTCACCGATGCAATTGCAGAGATGAGTTGCTCGTCCTGAGGTCTCAATTCGAGAGACGACCTATCGCCACCCTTAGAAAACACATATTCTCCTTCGTCCCTATGGGTATATCCTACTACTATTATCGCCACATCGGCGTTTTTTGCCACATCCAGCGCGCTCTCAAGTTCGGTAACATCGTTATAACTAACATCTATCGAGTCACCGGCGATTTTTTTAATTCCTTCTAAAGGGGTTACTACATAAGGAGCGTAAACTCTGCTGCTTCCCTTATCTCCCGTGTTTTCCATATTCGCGAGCTTTCCAATAACTGCGATTTTTTTTACATCGCTTCGCTTAAGCGGCAGTAAATTATTATCGTTTTTTAGGAGAACCATGCTCTTTCTCGCTGCTTCTAACGCAACTTGAACATGTTCTTTACACGCGATTTTATCCAAGTTATATAATTTAGGATCTTGCTTCTTCGCAAACCGAATCTGTTGCCTCAAACTTCTTAGCGCTGCCTCGTTAATATATTCTTCCGGAACTCTTCCCTTTTTAACTAATTTTTCCAACTTCTTAGGTTTCATGCGCCATTTCAACGGCATTTCTATGTCCACTCCCGCATTCGCTCCCATTTCGCCGTTTCTCACTCCAAATACGAAATCGGTGATAACAATCCCCTTGAAGCCCCAGTCTTCTTTCAAAATATCGCGTAATAAATGCTTGTTGTGGCCGCAATAATGCCCGTTTACTTGGTTATACGCGCTCATAATCGATGCTACCCCCGCTTCGACGCACTTCCTAAAGTGGTACAAATAGATCTCTCTTAATGTTCTTTCGTCAACGGAAACATCAATCTTGAACCTCGCGTTCTCCATGCTGTTGCAAGCGTAATGCTTCGCGCACGCCATGACATGGTTCTGCGTGCCCTTTGTGAGCGCCGCGCCCATAATTCCAAGGTGGTAAGGGTCTTCGCCGTAGGTTTCTTGTGCTCTACCCCACGCTGGATGCCTGAGCAAGTTGATGCAGACGCCTCCAAAGAAATTAGCACCTTGCGTTCTGGCTTCAATTCCAATTATATTACCAATCTTCTCTTCCAATTCTGGATCCCAAGACGCGCCTCTCGCCATGGAGACTGGGAAACAAGTGGAATTACCCATTACGCACCCTCGAGGTCCATCGGCGAACCGAATTCCAGGATTGCCAAGACGCTTCACTTCGCCCGCTACATAAGGTTTCTTATTGTATCTTATAAGCATCGGAATAACGCTTGGAATAAACGGTTTATCGCCGGACATTAATCGCGCTTTTTCTCTCAAAGTCATTAGCGAAAGTATTTCTTGGGCTTTCTTTTCGATTTCGTTTTCTTTCAAACCAGCAAATTCGTCCCAATTTATCTTAGGGGTTTTAGATTTCGACATTTTTAACTCACTTTTAGATTTTACTACGAAGAAATTCGGTAAGTTAATGTTTATTTACACTTAAGACTTTATTAATGTTTCTCAGTAAATTAAATCTAATTTTTCTAGTCAAATAGAACATAAATGTTTTTAAAAATAACTTGATTAATTTTTTGTATATCCAGGGTTGCAATCTACAATATATTTAATGATTAATCTTATGAGTACCAAAAGGCGAGGATCATGAAAAATAAGAACGGTTATCCAATTGTTTTTACGAGTTCTGCTACTGAAATGAGCGATTTTAGGGACGACCCTTTTAGAGCGTTTATGGGCGGTTTCCCCCAATTTTTCACAGTCATTCAAGGCTACCCCCCGATCAAACACGACGAGCGAGGTGCAAAGTTTGCGCCATACGGACTGCGGAAAATTCAAGCAATTCTTCTAAAAAATGGTTTTAAAGATGAAGACATGATTGCGGTCCATCCGAAATACATTAAAAAAGTTGTTGGGACCGATACGAAAATAATTGCTATTTCCGCGATGGACCCGCTTGCTCTCGCGTATGTTGACCTAACCTATTCAGGTTTTTTAGGGATGGGTGAAGCTACCAACGCGCTTGAGTTCCGGAAAATGTGTTTTAAAATTAAATCACTAAAGAATAGGCACATAAAATTAATTGTTGGAGGAGCTGGTACGTGGCAAATTGCAAACAATAAAGCGATGAACTATCTCGGAGTAGATCATGTGATTATGGGAGAATCCGAAATGGGCGTGGCGGACACTTTCAGAAAAATCGGAAAAAACGAGCAATTACCTCCAATTATTAAATTTAATTCTCCAACAGAGGAATCTATTGTACCAATACAGCATGGAGTTATTCACGGTGGAGTTGAATTATCGCGCGGTTGTGGTCGGAATTGTCAATTCTGTTCTCCTACGATGAGAAATCGTCGCGACATCCCCGTTGACCAAGTTTTAAATGAAGTAGAAGTGAACGTTCGCGCTGGGAATCGAATGATAACTTTAATTAGCGAAGACATTCTGATATACGGGTGTAAAAGTCCTAAATTTATCCCCAACGAGGATGCTATTTGTAATTTAGCCAAAGGTATTGCTAAATTTGGAGAAATAAAATACATTCAACCAGTGCACATCTCTCTCGCGTGCGTGAGCGCAGCCCCAACAATAATACCGAAATTAACCGAAATATTTTGGGATAAGTCAATCAACCAGATTAAGGGAAGATATAGGATTCACAAAAGACAGATTATGTCCGCAGAAACGGGAATAGAAACTGGAAGCCCTCGAATCATGGAAAAATATATGCGGGGTAAATGCTTGCCTTTTACGCCAAAAGAATGGCCAGACATCGTACTTCAATCGATGGGAATTTTGAACGACAACGATTGGTTACCCCTTGCGTCTTTCTTATTGGATATGCCCGAGGAAACCGAAGACGACACTTTGAAAACCATCGAACTTGTCGACGATTTGAAAGGTTACGAAGTGTTTCTAATGCCCGTTTTATTTGTACCATTGGGAGATTGCATATTAAGAAATGAAAGAAAGGCGGATTGGAGTAAAGTCACAGACGCTTCTCGCGAGCTCTTTCTTAGGTGTTGGGAAAACAACGTATATACCTATAAAGACGATTACATAAAGGGTATTTACAAAACAATAATTAGACTCCTTGCGGGAGGAATATATCTTTATTATTATCGTTGGAGAGAACAGAGAAAATCGTACAAAAGGTTAATAAAATATATTTCGGGATTAACTGCGTAATATAATTACTCAAAAAATAGAGTTAGAGTTGCGCTTCTTTCTTTTTTTTCCCCGCGTACAAGTAAATCAAGGCACCCATAACGCCCCAGAATGTAATAGCAACGACCCAACCCCAAATATAATCGATAGAAAAGGCCATATACATGAAGCTAAAAAGCGCAGCGTATTCCAGAATTATATATGGAACATGCGTCTTCCATTTGCTCCTAAAATCGTACTTAAACACATAATCGAGCAAAATTTCCACAGCGTAGTACGAGAGAATAAGCACCATGCGGATAATAGTCATCGCATCCCGACCCCAGAGCAAATAAAACGCGAAAGCGATAATCACAGGGATTACAGTAGACATACACGCAGCTCCAAAAATCTTCACCCATTTCATATTCTCCTTTTTGGACGCAACAAAAATGCAAATTATTAAGCAATTAAACAAAACGGCAACGATTAAAAACATTAAATCGATGGGATTATCAATCAAAATTATCGCTCAAAAATTTTTAGTTCTTAAGGTATAATTTGATGAAGAAGTTTATAAAAACGATTTTTATTCTGATTTTTTAATAAGAGAAAAAGGTAGAGGGAGTATGATATGTGCGTACAGTAAATCTATCAATCCCGAGAGATTTTAAGACTTTGGATCCGCCCGTACACACACTCACACTATATGGGTCGTGTGATATGTGTAATAGATTTTTGTACTTTTCTCCAAGAGGATTAAAATACTTTGAATCCTTGAACCCGCCTACACTTGCACCATGCTCGTACAGAAAATATTTCTTTCCCAAGGGATTGAAACATTTTAGGCCTTTCGACCCGACCTGTATTTGCTCAGTGCTTATATAGAAAGTACTTATTTCTCCGCGAGAGCCGAATACTTTGAGTCTTTGGGACTCGTTTATGCTTACACCGTGCTTGTATTGAAATGTTTATTTTCCGTCGAATCTAAACATTTTGGACCTTTCGGCCCGCCTATACTTACACAGTGCTTGCATAGTTAATACTTCTTTCCCGTAGGATTGAAATATTGTAAGTCTTTGGACCCGTTTATACTCACACCGCGTTTATATAAAAAATGCTTTTTTCCCGAAGGATCAAAACATTTGGGTTTTGCAACTCGATTATGCTTGCGCAATGTTCGTATATTTTAGTACTTTTTTCTCATAGAGAGCAAAATACTACGAGTTTTTGGACTCGCCTATACACACACATTCACACTAATCTTAATTTTTGTTTTTTTTATATTTAAAGGTTTTTGTCGGCGAAAATCAAATT
>JAHQWX010000163.1 GCA_029856375.1 Promethearchaeia archaeon
GATTCTATAAAATTAAATAAGAATGATTAAATTTTTTAGAATGTAGTAATTATAATTTTAAGATTAAAATTTAAAAAATATGGCCCACGTAGTATAGCGGTCAGTATTGGGGACTGTGAATTATTCTCCAGTTCGGAGATAAGGAGTCATCCCTAGGGGCGGGTTCAATTCCCGCCGTGGGCCCTCTTTCTCGTCTTAAAAATTTTTGAACGCTTTTTGGCAATCGGGCAGATAATTCCAACATAACAATATTAATAAGTTATAACCTTGAAGTAATATGGATGACCTCCAAAAACTATAGCTTTCAAATTTTAATTGCTTCGAACACCTATTTTTTATGGTTTTTTATCCAAACTCTTAGAATTATACCGGTAGCAGAGGATATTATCATATTTGTTGTTGTGTATGGAGCAGCATTACTCTTAGATCTGCTTTTACAGAAGTTTTTAAGAAATGTCATAATTCTAAAAGCAAGTTTTACAGTTCTTACTCTATTCTCATTTATGTTACTCCTTTTTGATGGATTGTTCTTTTATATGGTAATAATTTTAAGCTATGGAACTTTTCTTCCTGGATTTTTTAGTGTAACTACTAAAGAAGCAAGAACCTCAAATATGAGTAAATCTTTTCTAATTGGATTAAGTTTTTATTTAGCATTTATCGTGGATGTAATAACTCGATTATTTTATTTAACATATCATCCATTTATTGTCTACATAATTACTCCAATTTTTTGTATTGTTTTTCTATTTTCAGTTAAGAAAGAAGAAAATGTGATAGAAAAAATAAAAGAACAGAAATTTAACGATACAACCATAACTAAACGGATTCAAAATGAATCTCTCTCTAAATTTTTAATTCTATTAATCGGTTGTATTCTTACTTTCAATATAATTTTGTTTGATAATCCTTCACTTCTTGGTAGCATATCTAATCTTGATTATAATTTAACCACATTCTTCATTCTATTATCTACTACTACTTTCATGGTGTTCATTCTATATTACCCATTAAATCTCGATTTTGGAAAATTTAAAAACTCGAGATTACTTATAGTAATCATAATTTTAACAGTTTTTTTCTCTTCAATCATCATCTTATTTATTCATTCAATATTCAATATTATTTTATGGAGTTTATCTAATTTTCTTCTTTTATTATTGCTAATAATAACTTTAGAAAGCATAATTAAGTTAAAATTAGAAATTTCTGGTATTTTCTTAATAGTAGGACCACTTGTTATGTTTCTGTTATCTTCCCTTGTAGGTTTACCTTTTCTGTTTATTTTTATCAACAGCATCATTATGTTATGTCTATTTACAGTTTTTATTTTTGTTTTTAAAAACAAACTCAATTTGTCAATAAAGACATGGAAACCGCAATTTAAAAGCAGAAATAATGTTATATCGGTGGCTATAATGATATTGATTTCAATGATACCATTGTTCGCAAATATTATGAATGAAGTAAACAAGAATCCAATAGATCGAAAAGTTTTAGCTTTTTATTATTCATGGTATGGTAATACAATAGATTATACCGATTCAAATTTGGGTATAACGGACCCGCAAGGTTCTAATTGGCTTCATTGGAATTTTGGGTCATATCCACCCACACCAGATAATTACACAGGAACTAATAGCCCAAGTTATGGTTTGTATGATTCTAATGATCCAAACTTGATTGAATATCATTATAAACTAGCTAAAGATGCTGGTATTGACGCTCTCATTTGCACTTGGTGGGGGATTGAGGATAATACAGATACTACTTTTGAGAATTTAGTAAATATCGCAGAAAGAACCGCCACATCCGTTAAACTCACCATATATTATGAAACATTTTCAGGACGGATTTTAGAAAAACCCATAGCTGAGGCTATCGATTTGATCTCAAACGAAGTTATATATATCATCGAAAAATATGCAAATTCAGATGTATTTTTAAAAGTAGATGGAAAACCAGTTATTTTCTTTTATACTACAATGAGCTATTCCTCCTTAATTTGGGAAAAAATAACAGAAAAAATTAAAACTGAACATGACTGCTTTTTGATAGCAGATATTGTACCCACGCCAGAACCAAGGTCTGAGTTATTTGCATCATTTGATGGTATTCATATTTATAATCCAACCTATTTTATAAATGTTCAAAAACAATTTACCATTGATTCTAAGTCCCTTGGTACTATTGCTGACATTTACAAGGCAATGAGTATTACGGCGAAAGGTTATAATAAATTATGTGCTCTAACTGTGATTCCTGGTTACGATGATAGAGTAATTCGGGAACCCGGTATTTTGATTGAAAGAGATAATGGACAAACATATGATTACTTATGGCAAAAATCCTTAAATGCAGACGCCGATTGGATATTAATTACTTCTTTTAATGAATGGCATGAAGGTTCTGAAATTGAACCATCCCAACAATATGGTGATTATTATATAGAAAGAACTAATTATTGGGCTCAAATTTTCAAAGATAACTAAAAATAAGCATGAAAGAGATTATTTATGAATAAATTCTATCATTCCCGTTGGGGATCTTCTTTCTCGTCTCAAAAATTATAGAACGCTTTTTGCCAATCGGGGAGATAATTCCAATAAAACTCGTCCCATATACGAAAGAGATCGGCGATTGGGGCGTGAATTTCAAAACCAAGGAGGACAACTATGACATATAACACAGCGATGGATAAAAGCGGATATAAGAAATTATCAGAGATTTTTAGAAAGTTGGGAGTTAAGATGTCGAATACACCAAATATTAACGCTAAAATTATCGCTAACTCCCAGCCTACGAACCACATTGAGGTAAAAAAAGTAATCAGCGACCCACCAATCGTTCCTTCCCACGACTTATCAGATTGAAAAACTACCGGAAGTTTATGTTTTCCAATTTTCTTGCCGATTATTGATGCAAGCGTATCCCCGAAACACAAAACACATAAAATTCCAAATGTACAAGCGACTGGTAAAAAGGAAGTCGAAATAAATACGCCAAAGACGAAAAAATAATAGTGTGCAGCGTTGTATTGTTCTTTTGGTCTTAAACTTTTTACGAAAAGTCTATAGAAAGGAATGCCCATTTTTGGGCTTAGCCTAAAAAACTCGACAATGATGGCAAATGGTAATGCTAACATAAAAAAGATCCACAAACTCCCATCCACTTGTGTTGGTAGAATATAAATCGGATAGACTTTATAGTCAAAACCAGGCCACCAAGGATGGATGTCGTAGTATTCTCCAAAGTTGGGATATGTGTCCAATAAAACTATCAATATTGAATTATATATAAAAAGGAACAATAAAACTCCCCCAAAAACGAAAAAGTGGAAAAATTTTCTGAGATATTCGTGAGTATGTCCTCGTAGTTCTTGAAAAATTTTATCAATTTCTTCCATTTCTTGAGTACGATGGAGGATTCTAATATTAATGAAATTGTATAACGCAAAAAAAGCGATCATTACGGAAAATCCCAGCCATATAATAAATCCCGCGGGAAATTTATAGTCTACATTAATTAAAAAAGAAAATATTACGAATATGAACAGCCCGAGCAAAATTTTACAGTAGAGCTTTTCATTCTCGTCTTTACTATACTTAATTATTCGTTGTTGGAAATAAATTAGCGCAGCAACGCATGGTAAGATTAAGAAAAAATCGATCAGTGAAGCCATTGATAAAATATCAATCTAAACGCATATAAGTGTTTTTAAAATGTTTAGAGCAACAAAACCGAGCCTAATAGAAAGTTTAAAAAAAAAAGGAGCAAATAATAAATCATGAAAATTTCGCTTAATGGTAAATGGTTTTGTGAAGTTGATAAAACAAACGCTGGAAGAAAAGAAGAATGGTTTCAACAAGAGAAGTTCGCCGCTAAAAAAGGTTCGCTTTTGGATATACAAATTCCAGTTAGCTTTAACACTCTAAAAGGATACGAAAAATTCGAAGGTATTTTTTGGCACTACTATACATTTGATTTTGACCAGCAAATCGACGATAAAGACGCTTTTATTGAATTCAAAGGGGCTAATTATTTTACCGAAGCGTGGCTAAACGGAGAACCTCTAGGCAATAACGAGGGCGGATTTCTACCTTTCAGATTTAAAGTAAAGGATCATTATATAGTTAAAAAGAAATCAAACTTTTTGGTAGTTAGAGTTGATAATGTCCGAAGAATAGACGGAATTCCAAGTTTATTTTTTGATTGGTTTCATTGGGGTGGTATCTACCGCGATGTTGATATTGCGGTATTGGAGAGAAATCGCGTAGAAAAAGTAAAAATCAAAACCAAATTACCTTCGCGAACAAAAGCAAATATCGAAATATCGTATAAAGAGATTGGCTCTGTTGATTTTGATTGGTTTGTTAATGAACCCGATTCTAAAGACCAAAGCAAACCAGTCGTTTCGGGATCAAAGGGTGATAAAGATGTAATAGAATTTTCAATTGAGAATCCCAAATTATGGGCTCCCGAAACGCCTCAATTGTATAAATTAATTATAAAATCAAAAGATAAGCAAGTTTTATACGAAACCAATTTCGGAATCCGCCAAATTGAAGCAAGAGGCTATTGTCTGTATTTAAACAAGAAGAGAATTAAAATTAGAGGGGCTTCGTTGCACGAAGAGTTAATGCCTTACGGAAGGAGTTATCCCTACGAAGAACGCGAGAACGACATCAAAAATATGAAATCTTATGGTTTTAACGCTATAAGAACTGCGCATTATTCGCACGACGAAAGCCTAATGGATGCTGCTGATAAATTAGGAATTTTAATCTTAGAAGAGATTCCAGTGTGGGGAATGTGCAATTTTGAGAATCCAAAAACCTTTAAACTGGGAGCTAAGATGCTAAAAACCTTAATTGATCGCGATTTCAATCACCCGAGCGTAATATGGTGGAGCGTTGGAAACGAAGTCCCTATCGAACGGCCAAACTGTTCCCGATTTATGAAGCGCTTAATGGACTGGGCAAGAAAGTTGGACGATACAAGACTCGTAACTTACGTATCGTATAAATTTTTTATGGATTTTACCCAACATAAAGCTGATATCGCTGCAATGAATACTTATTTAGGGTGGTATTACGCGAGAGTTAATCAACTTAACTTGATGGCAGACGCTATGAGAGCAATGGCTCCCAAAAGACCTTGGATAATTTCTGAGTTTGGAGCGGGAGCGAAAGTTGGTTTTAGGGGAGGGTGGAAGAACCAGCTAAAATTTAGCGAGGAAAGGCAAGTTCGAGTAATTGATCATTACATCCGTACGATAAATTCTAAGGATTACTACGCGGGATGGTTCATATGGATTTATAGAGATTTCAGATC
>JAHQWX010000164.1 GCA_029856375.1 Promethearchaeia archaeon
AGCGGTTACAAGGGTACTTGCGCTAAAAGCGTCGCTGAACCTTCACAAAACTCGCGGAATCCCAATAAAAGGAGACAAGAAAAGGTATGTGAAGTGTAAAGAGCACATGAACTGGTCGAACGAGTGCATTAAATCCTCCATCACTCTAGTGAAAAACGCGGAAAATTTAATACCCATTAGACCTGAAAAATACGAAAAGGTTTTGTTGGTAAGAAAAGGAGACTTTGGGATTGTGACGAGAAAATTCAGGTCGATACTGAAGTCTAAAGGATTCGATGTCGATAAGTACAAAAAAGGCATAAAACAGAAGTTTAGAAATTACGACCTGATAATTTTTTTCATGAATGAAGCGATTTGGTTCACGAAAACGACGCTTAGGTTGGTTAATTTGGGAAAAGACGGAGGGATGATGAGGAGCGTTCACAACGAAGTCCCTACTATCTTTATATCGCTTGGCAATCCTTACCATCTCTACGAAATTCCTACGCTAAAAACCGTGATCAACTGCTACAATCCGATCAAGCGGACGCAAGAAATTTTAGTCGAGATGCTTTTGGGAAATTTACCTTTTAAAGGTGTAAGCCCAGTGGACGCGTTCTGCGGGCTCGAAGACGCGAAATAAGCGTAATCTTAAGTTTGTATACTCTTAAGTATAATTAAAGAATAAGGATGAGATGAAAATTATGAGTGCCGAAGAAAATAAAGGAACATCGAAGAAAAAAAGAAAAGATTTGACGGGAAAACTGCAAATAACGATACACAATTTAAAGAGCGTTCCAAAACTGATATCGATCCGGAAAAAAGCGAAAAAAGTATTGCCAAACCTTCCAGATGCGGAAGTTATTGAATTACCAGATTCTGAAACCATGTTTAGTTGGATTGAAGACTTATGTAGTACGCCTCATCGTCGACCGGGCACTCCAGAAGGACATCAGGCCGAAGACTACCTCGTAAAGAAGCTAAACGAATTAGGACTTGAAAATGTAACGAAAGATCCGATTAACATCACAGTGTGGGACGCAACTAATTGGAAACTGTTAATTGAAGAGAATGGAACAACTCAAGAATTTCCGTGTTTTTATGTGCCTCGCACTGAATTTACCGGACCAAAGGGCGTATCCGGAAAAATGATATATCTCGGAGAGGGAACTCCAAAGGACTTTAAAAAAGTTTCTCTAAAGGATAGAATCGTTGTCGTTGATACGCTCCTTCCCGTATTGCCCTCGGGTATGATGGTAAAACTGAGTAAGGGCGGCTATTACTTATCAGATCCAGAAGATGTGTTTAAATGGGGTACGAAACACGAATTGATTTTCGTACGGAAAAATTTTCCCCGCGAGAGAGAGAACGAACCCCCGAGTCCCCGTTCTGCTTACTTTAACGCCTTTAAAAATGGGGCTGCGGGAATGATCCTAATTCTTAAAAATCACCCAAGCAATACGAATTCTCATTATGGACCGTACGATCGAGTAATGAAACCTATGCCTGCGCTCTGGGTGGGACAATACGATGGAAATAAACTCAGAGAAATGGCAAAAAAAGAACTTAAAGCAACGATAATTTTGGAAGGAACTCAAAAACCAGGCGTTACCCATAATGTCTGGGGCTATTTACCAGGAATATCTGAAGAAACGCTGCTCATATCGTCTCATCACGACTCCCCATTTACTGGTGCCACGGAAGACGGGACTGGGATTTCTATGGTGTTATCCCAAGCGTGGGCGTGGTCGCGAATCCCCAAGGAAAAAAGACCAAAAAGCCTTCTCTTTGTGTGCGATGCGGGACATTTCTACGAAGCAGTTGGTCCCGAATATTTCGTCAAACAACATCCAGAACTAATAGAAAAAACTCTCGTAAATGTCAACTTAGAACATTTAGCTGCAAAAGAAGTCGTAGATAACGACGGAGAATTTGAGTTTACGGGAAGTTTAGCCATCACGCTTGCTTATATTACTGCAAATGAGTATCTCGTCTCAATTGCTATGAAAACTCTTGATAAAAACAAACCTAAGCAGGTTTGCGCCGTTCCTTTTAATTTAACAGGTTCAGTCGCGCCGGGAGATGGGGGAAGATACTATCAGTTCGGCGGTATGAATGTAATTAACATGATTTCAATGCCGTACTATCTTTTAACCGCAGAAGACACTCTAGATAAAGTGGATAAGAACGAACTCAGCGTTTTTGCTCGGACTGCATCTGATATTATCGGTACATTGATGTCGATAGATAAGGAAAAGTTGACTTTTATGAGATAAGATTTAATTATCAGATTTATCGCTGTGGTTATAAAAAATGAAAGCGGATCGCTCTTTTATTCTTATTTTACTGCTAACTTTCTATTCCGGCGCTTTAATTACAGTTTTATCTCCAATGGCAATAGATATCGAACAAGCAATCCCCCAAATCACCCAATCTGATGTGAATTTTGTAGTTTCAGTTTTTCTTATAGTGGGTGCCTCCTCTTCTCTCATTTGGGCAATATTAATCGAAAGGTTTTCTGCTAAAAAGATTCTGGTCGTTACAACGCTGGAATGGGCAATATTCGAATTTTTTACCATGTTTTCCACTAATTTATATTCTCTACTCTTTTTTCAATTCTTTGCGGCTATAGGTTTTGGTGCGATCGTACCGTTTAGTTATTCATTAATAACGGAATTATTCGAACCAGAAAAGAGAGGCAAAGCCTTTGGACTAAAAGAAACCGTTTTTGTTGTTGGATATGGTGCTAGCTATATTCTCTCCGGATTTTTAGTTGGTATATTTCCATGGTTTATGCCTCTAATTATCATATCAATGGGGGGGTTTTCCCTAGCTTTTCTATTAGCCTTTTCTAAAGAACCTGCTAGTTCTAAATCTAATTCCAATTCAAAGAATCTAGAGATAGATGCTAAAAAATGGCTGAACGTAAGGGATCTGCGACAAATTGCCGTTAATAAATCTAACATTTTAATTTTGATGTTTTATTTTCTAACGTGGATCGGTAATGGAGCAATCGCTCAATGTTTCACAACTTTCTTGCGTAACGATTACGGATTATCTCCAGAAATCGCTACGGTCTTTTTAATTATTGTATTTTGCGGGCAAATCCCAAGTGGAATTATTTTTGGCAATCTTGCTGATAAATGGTATAAAAAGGATAAAAACGGAAGAATAAAAATTCTTTTCTTGTGTCTCGTTTGCGGCACAATTCTAAATAGCGTTGCGTTTACTTTGGTATTTTCGATGTCCAATCTCGGTTTAATCGTTTTTTTCGTTGTTTTTACCTGCGGTGGTTCAACTTTTTTAAATTCCCTCGATCCATTAACGCAAACTGCCATAGGCGATATAAATCCATCTCGTCTCAGATCAACCTCCTTTGCGATATGTGATTGCTGCAAAATTTATGGAAGAAGTTTAAGTATTTTACTTATAGTGAACTTTTTTAACTATTTTAACAGCCAATATAGACCGGGATATATCATATTGTCAATTTTAACACTGATTTTCTCAACTCTCTTAATTCCTTTAATGAAATCTTATCCCAATAATGTTATATCTTAAAATAAACACGATTTCTATTGGGATTTAAAACATTTAAATATGCCTTTAACGCTTACTTAATGTAATGTAAATCGAAGACAAATTCGATTCGATATATTGTAAATTCTATGTCGTAGTGAATGAATTGAATCCCTCTAAAGAAGATTTTAATAAGCGCTTCGAACAAAAACTCGTAGAATTAAAGGAGACTTTACCTCCATTAGGTAAAAATATTGGAAACAGTTGCGCTGCTGATACTTTGAACAGTATCGCAGAAGTGTTGAATTTAAAGGATATACCTGATTTCTACTTAAACAATATGGCCGTTCCTTATAGCGGTTTTGGTCAATTTAAGGGGAAAGAAGGATGGAAAGGTCCGTGTGGGGCTGTTTCAGCGTCTATGGCCGCAATTGGTATCATAATGGGTGGGAAAGACAAAATAAAAGATTTTGACGTGCCAAAAGTATACGGGAAAGCCGTAAGATTCGCTAAAAAGTTCGAAGACGAATTTGGTTCCGTAATGTGCGAGGAACTTTGCGGATTTGATTTAAGTACCGATGTTAAGCAATACGTGAAAGTTAGAGCTTGGGAAAATAAATGCTGTAATTTTATTCTCTTTGCCGTCGAAAATGTCTGGAAGTTAACCCGTAAAGAACTTAGGCAGCACTGGGATTAAAAATTTTCATATAATGCCTACTCCTATAATCCTATTCTTCAAGTTTAAATAAACTTAAGTTGAAGTATTCAACTATGATAAATTATTTCTTTTTCTTGTTTGCTTTCTTAAGCAGCATGGGAATAATAAATATCGCGCAAATTCTAACGACTAACTTAATTCTCGTCGCGTCGTGCCGAGCGTTGCTGATAATATCGTTCGTTCTAAACTATCGCAAGGATTACGAGAGCGAGTTGGGAGATGGTCAGGAAATTTTCACGAGAAGAGAAACGATTTACTACGCGCTGAAGCAAGCCGTAGTGGTGCTGATTGGAATTCTCTACTTTCCGCTCTCAGTGTTGGTTGCGTTTTATTCGCTGTTGATGAGCGGGGGGTATTTTAAAAGCTTAGGCGAAAAGAAAAGGTCTAAGGCTTTAGGGATTTTCGGAATGTGCCTTTTAATTCTAAGTCCGCTTCTCGGAATAGTCTATTTTTTTTATATGAACGACCTTCTATCGCTAACGCTATTGGGATTAATCCTGATTTTCTTCTTTAATTACGGTTTAAAGAGAACCTCCGTATCGTTGTTGAAATTGTTTGAGAAGTACAGCAAAAGGCGCTTGAACAACCGACCCGTCGCGAGGTTTTCCATCGTGGCGATTTTAATTGCGTTCCCGTCCACAATCCTATTTGGTAGCGTAGTCACCACACCTCAAAAACTAACTTATTTGATCGAGATGGAAGATGGAGCGAAACTCTCAACGGATGTGTATTTCGCCCCGCTCTCTTTCGGAGCACCGCGCCCCGTCATCTTTGTTAGAACGCCTTACGGTAAAGATTGGAGCGCTGCGCTGTTCGGAACCATGTTGTATCTCTCTCAAGATTATCACTTCGTAATTCAAGACATTCGCGGGACTCACAATTCTTCTAATCCCGATAAATTCCTGATTCTATACATCATGGGGTATAAAGACGGCGTGAAGTCCATAGAATGGATTTTAAATCAGAGCTGGTGCAACGGGAAAATTGCCATGTTTGGAGGGTCGGGCCTATGCATGCCGGAGTATCATGTGGCGGGAATGAATCCCGAAGGTCTCGTGGCGCAATCGCTGGTGATAGGAACACCCGATTTGTACAAAACATCGATATTCCAAG
>JAHQWX010000165.1 GCA_029856375.1 Promethearchaeia archaeon
CATCGACCAACTATTGAATATGGACATAATTCCAATCATAAACGAGAACGACCCCGTCGCGATATACGAGCTTAGGTATGGCGACAACGATATTTTATCCGCAATCGTGTCGGTACTATTGTATGTCGACCTGTACATCATTTTAACGGATGTGGAGGGATTGTGCGATAAGAATCCCAAAACGACTAGCGATTACGAAATTATTAAGTATGTAGAAAAGATCGACGACAATCTGGAAAAATTGATCGAAGACAGCGGGTATAGCAGTTTTGGAGGCATGGAGTCGAAGATAAAGGCAATGAAAAAGGTTACAAATGTGGGCGTTCCCGCAATAATAACTTCTGGAACGATTCAAGATGTGTTAATAAAATTATTAGACGGGGAAGAGTTAGGGACGTTTTTTGCCGCTCAAGTATAGTTTTGGAAATTAGGAGATTAAAATTATGAGTATCCAAAGCGAGATGAACAAAATAGGAGAGAACGCTCAAACAGCGGCTTTTAAACTAAAATTACTCCCCACAAAAAAGAAGAATGATGCGCTACTCGAGATGGCGGACGCTCTCGTTGCAAATATGCCTCAAATTATCGAGAAGAACAAAATTGATATTGCGAACGCCGAAAAGGACGGCTTACCTAAAGCAAAAATCGAGCGACTGATATTGAACGAATCGAGAATTAACGACATGGCGCGCGGTATTCGCGATGTGGCAACTTTGAAAGACCCTGTGGGCGAAGAGGTTTCCATGTGGGAAAGGCCAAACGGTTTGCGCGTTGGGCGCGTTCGCGTTCCTTTGGGCGTCGTGGGAATAATTTACGAGTCTCGACCTAATGTCACTGCCGATGTAGCAGCGTTGTGTTTAAAATCTGGAAACGCGGTGATCTTAAGAGGGGGGAGCGAAGCGATTAACTCCAACTCAATAATTGCGGATGTGTTGAGCAACGCAGCCATTAACGCCGGAATTCCCGAAAACTCAATTCAACTAATAAAAAACACGGATCGGGAATTCGTACGCGTAATGCTTAAGTTAAACAAATACATCGATGTAATAATCCCTAGAGGCGGAGCGGGGCTTATACAAATGGTGGTGCAAAACGCGACGGTTCCGACCATTGAAACGGGAGTTGGCGTGGATAGTATCTTTGTGAATTACGACGCTGATTTCGAGATGGCAAAAAACATAATAATCAACGCAAAAACTCAGCGACCGGCCGTGTGCAACGCTCTCGACAAATTACTGGTTCACGAAAAAATAAAAGACGAATTTATTTTGTTTATAATCGAAGAAATCAGGAAATACGGCGTTGAGGTGCGAGGCGACGATGAGACTAGAAAGATCGTTCCAGAGGTTATACCTGCTACCGAAGAAGACTGGGGTACCGAATACTTGGATTTAATAATGTGCGTGAGAGTGGTAAAGGACATCGCCGAGGCGATCGACATTATTACGAAGTACGATACTAAGCACTCGGAAGCGATTATTACGAATAATGACGAAGATTCCCAAAAATTTCTCAACGAGGTCGACGCGGCAGCGGTTTATGTGAACGCATCCACTCGTTTCACTGACGGGGGACAATTCGGACTAGGAGCTGAGATGGGCATATCTACTCAAAAATTACATTGTCGAGGGCCCTTCGCGCTAGAGGCTTTAACCAGCACGAAATTCGTCGTGTATGGGAGCGGCCAAATTCGGGAATAGGGGAAGGGAAAATAAGAGGGAAGGAGCGTCATTTGATTCAAGGGATTAACTAATAAAACGGGATTTCGCTCTACTTCCAAACTCTTATTAGTTGTTTGGTAATAAAAATATGTTACGATTGAACAATTTAAAGGCAAATATATAAAGGTTTTGCTATTTCGTTCGTTTTTTGACAGCTATACTGTTTAACAATATTGTGAAGCAAAAAAACTTAAAAACAACAAATTATGTTGTTAATCATCAACAACATTGTCATTCAACAGTAATGTTTATAAAGTTAAACGCAAAAATGTAATTACAAACCCAATATCTAAAAAATTAATAGCTATAAAATCGAATGCGATGAGTCCAAATAACGAAATTGACTACATGAAAATAATTTTAGAGTGTTTAGAGATTAATACGGCTGGATTGACGATTACGGATATCGCAAAAAAAACCGATATTTCTAGAAATACTATCTATCGGTACATAGATATTTTGGAAGAGAAAGATCTTGTTTTTAAGAAGAAGGTTGGGGCGTACCACCTCTATTTTACGAAAGAACGGGAAATCCTTAAAAAAGACCTTATTTATGGCTTTTATAAAGGTTTATTATCGGTTTTTAAAGAAAACAATCCAAATAAGGAAAACTTATACAAGGAGATTGGAAAGAGTCTCGCTAAATATGTCCCAGCTTCATTATGGGCCATTGGTTCCAAGCTACAAAAAAGGCTAAAACAATTTTCGAACGAATTTTTGTTGAAAACCGTGGGAAAATTTCTACAGTACTTGGATCCGCTTAAATTGAACCTAACTCTCAAGGAAATTGAAATGAGCGAAAATAATAATAGCGTGCAATACCATTTTATTAACATTGAAAGCGCTAAGAACGATCCAGAATTTATTAACCATTATTATTTACTCGTAGGGTTCGTAGAGGTTAAATTAGGTGAGATTTGCGGGAAGAAATTTAAATGCGACTTACAAGAATTCAAAATTTCCGAAAATCCCGAAGATATTTATATCAAAATATCTCTTGAGATAATGGATTAACTCCTTCTTAATTCTTTTTCGCTAGAACAACACTATTGATAATCAGTAATGTTTATAAATTTGAATTATTATGATTATTTTACACATACGTGATTTTTTTTTCACTTTAAATACAGTATCTACAATAGAAATGAACCCTAATGAGTCCTTCTAACGATATCGATTACAAGAAAAACATCATGGATCTTTTGCTGAAAAACGTCGCTGGTTTGACTATAACGGACATATCAGAAAAATTAGGGATTTCGCGCAACACGGTTTATAGATACATAGGTCTCTTGGTTGAAAAGGGTAAAGTGCAAAAAAAGAAAATAGGTGCTTACACTTTATATTTCACTTCAGAAACGGAAACTATTCCAAAAGGTTTAGTTTTTACTTTTTATTTGGGGTATTTGTCAACTTTTAAAGATAATTTTAAAGATGTACAGGAGAGTTACAAGCAACTAGGAAAAATAGTTGCCCAAAAAACTCAATTTCCAATAGGTACTGAAGATTCTGAGACAACTGAGTCTTTAGGAAAATATACAAACCATTATTTTATGGAAATATTTGGGAAAATGTGGCCTTATTTCGATCCACTTCCGCACCAACTCGATGTATTAGATATTAAAATTGACGGAGAAGAAAACAAAGCAATATACCACTTTGGAAACGCAGAACTGCTCGAGTTTGATCCGGATTTCATCATCCACTTCTACGTCGTTTCGGGATACGTCGAGCACAGATTAAAGGCTCAATTCAATAAGGATGTCAAGTGTGATATTTTGGAATATAACGCTTCGAAAAATAGAGAAGAGTGTTATGTAAAAGTTTCTCTCGAAGTTATAAAATAACTTACTTTTATTCAAGGGTAAACCTTAACGGGGGGAATACGAGATGGAACCTTGTAATTTCCTCAGTATTACTAATCAGTAATGTTTATATGTTTGAGTTTTATTATAAAATATTATTATTCTACACAAATGTATATTTTTTTTCTCTTAAAATGAGTCCCTCCAACGATATTGATTACGAGAAAAACATAATGGATCTTTTGCTAAAAAATATCGCTGGATTGACTGTAACGGACATATCAGAGAAGTTAGGGATTTCGCGCAACACGGTTTATAGATACATAGGTCTCTTGGTTGAAAAGGGTAAAGTGCAAAAAAAGAAAATAGGCGCCTACACTTTATATTTCACTTCAGAAACGGAAACTATTCCAAAAGGCTTAGTATTCACTTTTTATTTGGGGTATTTATCAACTATGAAAGATATTATGCGAAATAAACAGGCAAATTACAAACAGCTTGGGAAAATAGTTGCGCAAAGGGTTCAATTTCCAATGTGGGTTGAGGATTCTGTACCAAGTGAATCGTTAGAAAATTATACGGACCATTATTTTTTAGAAATCTTTGGAAATATGTGGCCTTACTTCGATCCAATTCCCAACCAACTCGACATTTTAGACACTAAAATTGACGGAGAAGGAAATAAAGCTATTTACCACTTTGGAAAATCAGAATTGCTCGAATTTGATCCAGATTTCATTATCCATTTCTACATAGTTTCGGGATATGTGGAATATAGATTAAAGGCCCAATTCAATAAGGATGTCAAGTGCGATATTATAGAATACAACTCTTCTAAAGAAAGAGAAAAGTGTTACATAAAAGTTTCTCTTAAAATTTTGAAATAACTTACTTTTCCTCAAATGTAATTTCTGTTCCCGGGAGAGATACGCTTTTTGCCGAAATTCCTTCGGCTTCCTTGTAATATTCGAATGTGCGCGCTTCCACTTTTTTAATGAATTCGAGCAATTGTTTTTCGAGTGCTTCGGATATTTCTGGAGGTTGGTAGTTCTCAAGCACTTGCTTGACTTTCTCCGATGCAAGAGCGACGATGTCCTTTGAGCCTTTCTTTCTCCAAGTAGTGCGCCGATCTCGATTTATCAGCCTTGGAATGTAGAGTTCCTTTTTCATGTATTTTGCTGTGTGTCTTTCTCCCAAGAAATTTACTCCTTTCTTGGTGCTCGTTGCGATTTTTTTTATCACATCTATCGCAATCGTGTCATCGTTTACGATAATTCCTTCCTGCATCCTTCGGACTATTCCGGCTAGTTCGTCGTCAATAACGAGCAGTTCTAAAGCTTCTACTAAAGTGGACTCGTAAGTACCCGCGCAAGTTATGTAATTAACACCAGCCTGAGCGGCAAGCATTAGCGTCTGTAATCGCTCAAAACCGTTTTGAAGGTCAAAACACTTCGATTCGGTCACGCCCGCAACGCCTCTCGAGGGAATATTGTAATGGCGCGCTAATTGCGCTATTCCAGTAGTAATCAATCCAGTCTCGATCGATCCTAGAGCCGAGTTTCCCGAGCGCATGTCCATTGAAGCTGAAACGGTTCCAAAAAAGACGGGAGCTCCGGGATTGAACGCTTGGGCTAAAACAATTCCGCATATAATTTCCGCGTTGGTTTGCGCTAAAAGCCCGGCTAAAGTGACTGGCGCGGACGCTCCAGCGAGGGCTTCGGGAGCGACGATCGTGGGTTGTTTGTACTTCGCGAAAATCGCCAAACCGTTCGTCATTAGATGTGGTAGGTGTAAAGGGCT
>JAHQWX010000003.1 GCA_029856375.1 Promethearchaeia archaeon
TGGAAATTTTTGTATGGGATAGTTTATATGTGGCTCGATGTATTCGGTCCATCTCTGCTTATTTTTTTGAGTGCGCTTTCAGTAGTATTCTCAATTACCAAAAAGAAAGGAAAATTACCAGAGCATGTAGTCCGAAATCGCATTTTCATGCGAGGAGTCTTAATTATGCTGGTGGGAACCCTTTACACTCTCGTTTCTAATCTTTGGTATATACCGAACTTAACATTACCATTTAATTTATACGGATGGAACATCTTAACCTTTATTGGACTTTCTCAAATAGCTACTTATTATGCATGCAAACTATCTGAACCCGGTAGAATTTTTGTAGGATTTATAATACTTTTATTCTCGCCATCACTACGAATGGGATTAACCGAGATGATACTATTAGAACAAGGAATAAATCCTGATATATGGTGGGTTCAATTAGGTATTAATACCGATATTGAAGGGACGGTACCTCCATTAATTAAGTCAAATGCTGATCTAAATTCATTTGCGAGTATTATGTATTTTATTCTTTTTTCACCAACCCCTCACACTCCACCGTTTCCTTGGGTTTCAATTTGCTTAATCTCGTCCATTTGGGGCGAATGGTTAGCTGAAGCGATGCATAAAGGTACGAATAGAGCATATAAGGATTTTCATAAAAGAATTACAAAATGGGGAATATTTTTCGTTTTAATAGGAATTACTTTTGGTATAGAGTTATTAACGGAAGACACCGCGCGTTTAGAATATCTTGATGTAGGTCTTTATACTATTGCAAATTGGCAACCAATCATACACTTTCCAGGAATGTTCCGTTTTTTAATACACGGGGAACCAAGCAATATGATTTATTTAATGGGTATGGCGCTGTTAATTTTATCAATTTTCTTTTACTTAGTAGATCTTAAGAACTGGACGAATAAACTTACGGATGTCGTTATGTATTACGGAAAAGTATCTTTAAGCTTGTTTCTAATTCATTACATGCTATACTTCTTCTTTCCTAATAGTCTCGACTTACCATTCTTTATTTTCGCAATCTTCGGGTATTGGTCGTTTCTGGGGTTTTTAATGTACATCTGGATCGAATTTGGGGATGGAAAAGGGAGTCCGGAGTGGATTATAATCCAAATGGGACGAACCGCAGATAAGGGTGAAGATAAAGTAAAGCAAGTTATAAAAAAGCTCCAACCAGAGCATAAGCGCCCTCCAAAAGACGGATAATTTATTAATTAACTGATTTTTTGTATTCTCTCTTTTATTTGATTTTGTTTCTCTTCGTTATTTAGAGTCTCATAAATTTTTAAAGCGTTTCCTAAATGAATTAAGGCGCTATCTGGGGTATCAATTTTCTCGTAAACATCAGCTAATTTTTCGTAAATTTCAGCCGTTTCTTTTAAATAATTATTTCTTGAATACAAATCCAAAGCAAGTTCAAAATGATTTATCGCAGTATCGCAAGAATCAAGAATACTGAAATAAATGTTGCCAATATTTGTTTTGATATCAGCTTCTTTAGTCTCTTCCCCTCGGTCTTTATAAATTGCTTCCGCTTGTTGGAAATAATGTAAAGCTTCCTTATCATTACCATTTATGTAAAAAAAGTTAGCAAGATCAACCAAAACGAGAGCTTCCTCTGGCCTTGGACCCATTTTAAATGTTCTGATTGAATCTAATGCTTGATTTAGATATTTTTTTGATAGTGTGTTATCGTTCCATACTAAATTAATTAATCCTAATAGCCTGTAATTTTCCCAACTGAGAAGCGCTGCATCGTAATCACTAATTTTTTCTCTAATTGCATCAAGCAGGATTTGAGCGTTATTCATATATCCATTCGCTAATTTAAAGTAATTTTCGCCAAGTAGGTAATACAATTTTCCAAATTTCGAAGTGGCAATGATTTCTCCAATAATATCGTTTTGATTTCTAAAAAATTGAATGTTTTCAGTTAAAAACTTATAAGCTCTCGTAAAGTTTTGTAGTCTAAAATACACCTCAATCAAATTACTAGATGTTTGCCTATATTCCATAAAAAAACCATTTTGTCTTGAAATTTCAAGAGCATTTGAATAGAAGTCATAAGCCTTTTCTATATTCTCCAGCAATAAATATACATTTCCGAGATTGTTTAGAACTTTTACATAATTTAGGTTATCTCTGCTTCTTTGAAAAATATTCATAGCCTTTTCGTAATTATTTAATGAATCGTCTAAATAGCCCAATTCTTCGTAAATTAATCCTAAGTCGTTATATACTAACGCTGTTTTTTCCAGATCTCCTAAACTTTTAAAATTTTCTAATGCTGTTTCAAACATTTTTGATGCATTTTGTAGGTCTCTATTTATAAAATAAAGTGCTGCTTTCTCAAGAAGCAATTCACCTACTTCTTCTCCAGATTCTTGCCCATCATATATCTTAGAATCTATATCTGCAAGCTCTTGGTCATAATTTAAGGTTATGAGAGATTCCTCCTTTTCTTGCGAAGAAGATAAAAGACTTAGAATATCTAGTTGCTCAATTGAAAATGATGCCAATTTTTCTTCGCTAATGCTTCCGAATTCTGGGATCTCATCTATTCCCACAATAAGGGGTTTCCCACAATTATGGCAAAATTTTTGCCCTTCTTCAACATCCATACCGCAGTGCGGACAAATTTCAGAGTTGCTCATAATTCCTATATTTTTTTAATCCAATTCTGATTCGTATTTTTGCAACATTATATTTATTTCTTCATTATTTAACCCAATTGCATTTAGTAATATTTTCAATTGCTCGATAGCGTTATTTGCACTTACTTTTTTTGCAACGCTAAGGCTTTTAATAAATTCTTGGGTAGCTTTTTTCAATTTATTTTGTCGAACATACAATTCGCCCACTAAAGACGGTCCCTTTATGATAGATTCAACGATATTTGCTTCGTTTGCTATATTTATTCCTTTCTTAAAATGCGAAAGCGCCTCATCGTACATCTCTAATTTATTATAAAGGATTCCTAAATTGAAATGAGTGTTTATTATAGCTCGTACATCCTGTAGCTGTTCGAAAGCTTCGAGCGCTTTTAAATATAATTCTATCATTACATCCCATTTTTCTTGAACCTCGTAGATTTGTATAATATTCGATATGCTATCTAAAAAGTCTTCTAATCGATTTTCTTTACTGCTTAATTCCGCGCAATTCAAAAAAACATCTACTGCTTTATCTAATTCGTTTAACTTCATTAAATTAAGCCCAATTCCTTTTAAGCAAACAATTTGCTCTCGTTTTTGAAACAATCTTTCAGAAATTTGGCAAGCTTCCTTATAACTATAAAGTGATTTTGGGTAATCTTTACTCAAATAGTAAATTACACCCATTGAACCATAAACTAAGCCAATACCGAAATTATCAGCGCTCTCTTCGAAATATTTCAAACAAATTTTTAGGTTTTGTAAAGCCTCGTCAAATTTATCGTAATTTGCTTGAAAAAGCGCTAATTCGTATAAATTGTGAATGTATTCCGATGTTCTGCCCTCTTTTTTTAAAAACTCAATTTCTTGAGATAATATTGATATTTTTTCTTCCAATTCCTTGTCCGATAATTTGGGTTTGTCTTCAAATGTCAAGGCTTAAATCTAAGTTTCTCAAATCTTTAAGAATATAATATTGATTAAAAATATAAAAACATCAATCTATAATATATTTGTTGATTTAAATTAGAGGTAATATCAAAAATGAAAAAAGAAGCGGTTTTATGGGAGTCACTAGACAGCAATAAAGTCAAATGTAAAGTGTGCGCTTGGAGGTGCGAAAGGACTCCTGGTCAGAGAGGATTTTGCAGAACTAGGATGAATATCGACGGCAAAATGTATACTCTCATTTATGGTTCCATGATTTCCCGTGGGAGTTTGGACCCGATAGAAAAAAAACCGCTCTATAATTTCTGGCCTGGCGCTACTGCCTACTCGATCGCTTCAATTGGATGTAATTTCAGATGCAAGCACTGTCAAAATTGGAATATCTCTCAATGTACAATTTCAGAGGACGGTAAAAATGGTTTCTACGAAATTGCTGAATGCGAAGGGCGCGGTATGAAGATGTATGAGACCACTCCAGAAAAACTTATAAAAGATGTAGTTAAAAGCGGTGCAAAAACAATTGCATATACATATAACGAACCCTTAATCTGGCACGAATACATCGTCGATGTTGCGAAACTTGCACACGAACATAACATATTGAATATTTTGGTAACCAACGGTTATTCGACTCCAGAAGCTGACCAAGAACTTGTTAAATGTATGGATGCTGCAAACGTGGATGTTAAAGCGTTCACAGATAAGTTTTATAAAGAAGTATGCGGAGTTCAGTCGCTTCAACCCGTATTGGATACATGTGTAAGGTGGAAAAACGCGGGGATGCATGTAGAAATTACGAACTTGATTATTCCAAATAAAAACGACGATATAAACGAAATTAGAGCGCTTTCTAAGTGGATTAAGGAAGATCTAGGTCCGGAGACACCGCTTCATTTCTCGGCATATTATCCTACTTTTCGAATGGATGAGCCTAGAACATCTTCCGACATACTAGAAAAGGCTTACGACATCGCAGGAGAAGAAGGGCTATACTATATCTATGTTGGAAATATGAGGTCAAAACAAGGAGGAAATACATATTGTCCTAGTTGCGGTAATTTAGTGATTGGACGCGTAGGCTACAGTTTTACCAGCCTAGATCTAAAGGACGGTAATAAATGTGGGAAATGTGGGAAATACTTACCTGGATTAATTGGTATTTATAACCCTAATAAGTCTTCGAGAGGTTTCTTTCTTTAAAAGGAATGTAAAAATAAGAAAAGAAAAAGAATTTTTAAGTGAGAAGATTCGGAATAAGACTTACTCCCCAAATCCAAAGCGCGAATCCTTGTATAAAGCATACCACCATCAATATTACAGCAATCGGGGGCCAAGATAAAACTTTAGAGATCATCATCAATGCGTCTATCCAGAATTTGACTGTGAGTCCTACGATCGCTGCAACTACTAGAAAAATAATTATTAACGCCCACTTTGGATTTATGTACCCTGCAATCCATTCAACAGCCCAATCCGGAATGATCATCGATACAATTATAGCAACTGCAGCTCCTGCGAATAGACCAATTATACCAGCCCAAGGGAGGTCATTTATGGGTTTTAAGAACATGATTACTCCCATAAAAATCAGCCAAATGCAAGTAAAATGATCAACTGCAGAGCATGTTGCGATATCTGTGCATATTCCTTGAGTTATCAGATTTTCTGCGTATTTATCGCTTGGAGGAATCTTTAGTATTAAGCCCGTTGCTCCCGCCCATATACAAATAATCCCTAAAATGATACCTAGGTAAGAAAGACCTCGCAGAAATTTCGTGATGTCGAACTCGAAATCGTCTGTTTTACGCTTTAGGATGGAGCCTCTACGATTCACTTCATATCCGATCCAAACGAGACACATCATTCCACTGAGGACGACCATAATAGATTGCGAATGGGCGATCCATTCAAATAAATCTTGTATTAGTGGCCATGGATCTTGAAAAAGCATTTAGTATCACAACTCTACAAAAATTGCAATTTTAATAATTAGATAAATCGAGGTTTTAAATAATTATTTGTGTCCATTTTTTGGCACGAGTGATAACGAATTAATAAAAAATCGAGAAAAAAAGAAAAAAAGGATTTTCTCAATTTAATTTTATTTAACTTATACTCATTTAGTGGTCCAATTATATGGTTTCGGTCCCATAAAAATCAACAGGAGCGCGGGAATGAGAATAGGTAATCCTCCCCACCATTGTCCGAATACTTCAATGAGTATGCCCCAAATTAACATCCATGGAATTCTCACATCTCCTATTTGCAAAACATCGTTAAGAAGATAATCCCAATCCCTAGCAGCGCACTTATCCGAAAATCTTGGTTTAATTATTATGAAGGAAAACACTATTGTAACTATACCACCAACGATATACCAGATTTCCACACCAGGCAAATAAGTTAATATATTGGGGTACTGTGCAACTAATGCTAATATTTGCCCTAACCAAACAAATCCCCATATTAAATATATTATTCCATCAATGATTCCAATAATCCAAGCCCACTTTCCGAGTTCGGACACAAAATTTTCAACGCTTGGCCAATTAGGATGAGCTTCTTCTTTAACTTTTGGTTTTACTTCTTTCTCTTTTTCTTTCGTTTTAGGTTTTGCTTTTGTTTTTGATTCATACCCACATTTCTCGCAAATTTTGCTTTCGCCCATTTCAGCTCCACATTCTGGGCAGAATTTAGATGACATTATTTTTCGCACTTTTTTTTTAAAAATAATTCTATTATAATTTAATCTAAAGGTCGCTGTTTTAATTAATTTTATGCAAATAAAAAGGAATGCGAAATTTGATGTAATTTAAAAGAAAATCGTCCTTTTTATGTGGTCTAAATATTCTTTAATTTCCTTTTTCTTTTGAGTTTCGTCCCAACCATATTCTTTAGCCATTATATCTGCTACCTTTTCTGCAACGGTATTCTGCTTTTTGTGATGAATCCTTAATGCCATTTCTGTACGTCTACAAACTAAATCCATTAAATGAGGCGCCTGCTCGTTCTTAAGTATGTACAAAATTTCTCCCACTGTAAAAGGATGTTCGCTTATTATGCGTTCTTTGAGTTTCGAATCGTTAATTTCCATATCAATTATTTTCTTTGCCCCCTCTCCGTATTGCTGATAGAGATGCTCTAATATGTCTTGGTCGAGGTTAGGTTTGGTTTCACTTAAGTATTTTTCCCAATCTTCTTTATCTAAACCGATTACAAACATCTGTTTCGAAAAATTCTTCTTTCTTTTGATTCCGCGAAACACTTCCCTTTGTTCAAGTTCTTTCATTAAATCCTCAGCCATTTTTCTGAAAGTAGTTAGTTTTCCACCGGTTATTGTCAACAATCCGTCCTTTGACCAGAAGATTAAATGTGTTCTCGAAACCGAACTTTCAGATTTTCCCTTTTGCATAACTAATGGTCTTGCTCCAGCGTATGTTGAAATAATGTGTTCGTAATCTAACTTCGCGTCCGGAAATACTTCTTTTACTGACCTAATTAAATAATCTGCGTCTTCCTTCGTGCAATAAGGATTAGCGAGATTTCCTTTATAATCCGTATCTGTGGTACCGATCACATTCACATCTCCACGTGACAAAACGAAGAACACCCGACCATCGTCTATTGAGCGCAAACCAAAAGCGTTTATATTTTGAATATTTTCCCTTGGATATTGAATGTGTACTCCTTTCGTTGGTCTAATCACGGGTTTTGGTACATCCTCGGGATAAGCCTCAAGGATTTCGTCCGTCCATATACCAGTTGCGTTCACTACTTGCTTACCGTATATTTCCAGTTCTTCGTTTTTCTCGAGATCTAAGCACTTAATTCCAACAATCCTTCCCTCCTCTTTTAGGAAGGATTTGAATTCCATGTAATTGATTGCATCAGCTCCTCTAATTACCGCTTCCTTAATCGTTTCGATCGTTAACCTCGCATCGTCAATATTAGTATCGTAGAAAAAAGCAGCTCCTGATACGGGTTTTTCGGATTTATAAGCGGGTTCCATCTCTTTAAATTCCTCTGGCTTTAAGAATCGGTGTTTTTTATAATTTTTAAATTTAGAAAATGTATTACTGAGAAGATCATATAACCACACGCCCACGCGCATAATCCCTTTACCGTATTTACCTCCTTCGTGAGTAACAAATAAAAAAGAAAGAGGTCTAACATTGTGCGGAAAATGGTTGCGTAACCAGTTTCTTTCTGTTGTTGATTCGCGAACAAGCCCAAATTCTCCTTTAGTCAGGTATCTAAAACCGCCGTGCGCCAATTTGGAACTTCTCGAAGAAGTTCCGGCAGCGAAATCTTGTTTGTCAATAAGAGCCACTTTCAATCCTCTTAAGGCTGATTCCCTCGCAACGCCAGCCCCAGTGACACCTCCTCCAATTATGACAATATCGTATATGGTGTCTTTTAATTGTTGGATAATAGCATCTCTATTATGGTGATTCCACTTTTCCTCAAATAATTTTTCTCTAAATTCCATAATAATTTCACTCTAAATAATTTTAAATAAACTTAAACTCGTGAACATCGCTTTTTATGTAATCTAAATAATTTGAAATATACTTTTTCATATTTTTAAAGTCAGGGGATTCGCCCGTTCTCACAAATATTGCCGAATTAGCATTACCAAACAAAATTGCTTCTGCTGGCTCCAAGCCTAATACTAAGCCAGACAATGTTGCCCCATTAAAATGATCTCCTGCTCCGGTGGTGTATTTTGGTTTGCTCGTAAAACCCTCATTAACCCAATAATGGTCATTTTTTGTTGTAATCGTCGCAAAATGAGGTTCGTGTATTATTAAATACGAAAAATTTAATGCTTCGTTGATATCTATACCAGCTTCGATGTAATCCTCAAAATTTGGTTTGTTTGGATTTAATTCTTCGACGCCTTTTATTACCCTAGAAATATCGATAGCTTCCTTATCGTTTAAACATAAACAAACTAGGACTTTATCTTCGATTTCTTGTAATAAATCGAGAGCTTTTTCAATATCTTTATCGCTTCTCTTCTTTAAATCCGCTAAGTCAACGAAAAAAATTTTTTGTTTAAGGTCTGAAACGGAAGGAAAGATCTCGTCTTTAATTTTTCTCCAAATATTATTCATTTCGGGAAAAAGAGACCAATGTCCTAATCCATACGCGTCGCATAGGTTGAATCTGTCTATTAATTGTGGAATTCTAATTTTCCGCGTTATGACATCCCAATTTATGTTAAAAATATTGCTAAAGTCAGTAATCATTATCTTTCCATCTTCAAACTCTAAGCCAATCGTTTCTCCAGGTTTGTTAATTGAAATGTCCTCAACATATTCTGGATAAACTTTGAATATTTCCTTAGCTTTTGGATATCCCATTGCTGCTACTAATACAACTCTGTGTCCTAAATTCCACAATGCTTTACCAGTGTTAGGTGCAAATCCCCCGCATATTTTTCGCTTTAATATCCTTTCAATATTAGTAGAGCTTCCTGCTGCTTCGTAACATCGATCACCAAGTTGCTTCATGGATGTCATCAGACTCCATGTATCAACGGTTTCCCTATTTTTAACTAAATTATATAAATAATCTACATATCCGTCAAAACCGAGAAAAATGTACGAATTCGAAGCAGCTTCTTCCAATGAATCAATTTTTGAACGAACTCCTTTCAAGGCGTTTAAGGTAACATCGTAATTATTATGGGGAATTTCCATTATTTGCACGAATTTAACATTTTTAGACTTAAGTTATAATATTCTTTTTAAAATTATAAAGGTTTAATCTTTAAGGATTAAATTTAACTTAGAGTTTCAAGCAGTTTATCTAGAATAAATGGTAGATTTCTAACATCATCGTAGTTGTGCATAATACATTTTCGAATTAAACCGGCGTATTTTTTTGGTTTTTCAACATATCTTTTGTAAAAAAATCCCATAAAAGCACCCGGAATATCGTTATCGCGATGTATTTGTAAAAGTTGCTTTTCGATGGTTAATAATCGATAATCGTCAAATCTATCTTTCCACAACCTTCTGCAATTGTGATATAGGTCGATGTGATGGTATAGCGTGTTTGAAACCTCATATGGGTTATCATCTTCTGAAATTAATGGATTTTCTTCGAAATAATACAAAAATCTGTCTGCAATAACCGGTATATCAAAAGTTTTACCATTATATGTTATGAAACATTTGAATTTCTTAAGAAAATCTTTAAATCGTTCAAATATTGCGAGTTCATCTTCGAGAGTTCGAGCTAAATACTGTTTCACTTTAAAGACACCTTCTTTAAAGTATCCTAATCCAATTAAAAATACGCTCGAACCATATACGCCTGTGCTTTCTATATCTAAAAATAGCAAATCCTCCAATCGAAAGCAAAATAATAGGTCAATATCTTTAATATAATAATTCTTTTCGAGGAGTTGGAAATTCTTTTCTTTTATTTGGTTAATAACTTCCATAGCATTTCGTTGATACCCGCAGTGATAAATTAAATCGAGAAGATTATTAATCCCACGCTTTTTTAAATAATTTTCAGTTTTTACTCCTATATTTTGAACTGCTTTCAAATTTTTAAGCAGTTTTTTCTTAGTAGATGCAAGATTTGATCCAAAAGATAATTTTTGTTGCCAGTAAATGTTTAAAAAAGACCCCATTTCGTTTGTCTTAATTTTGTGATTATGAAAAATCTCGGTTAATTCCTTGCCTTCGTATTCTTCCACGGCTTCCGTAATATCGTATTCGTAGAACTCCACAAATTAATAGAAACCCTTACAATATTTAAATCTAAAGATGTCAAAAAAAAAGTAAAATGACTTTTTCTACTGTAATTTTTAGTTTTTATTCACGAGTCCGCTTATCACAGTCAAACTCCCAATAAACCGGTCTTTTTTGTACTCTAAGTAGTCAATTTTAATTTTAAACTTGCGAAAAAGTTGATTGAGATTTACATCTCGAAATTTCCAAATCAAGTCGACACCCCACTCAACAATATCGTGGACTTTTTGCCAGAAAAGACCCCTATTTTTAGGAGGTCGGGTCATTTCGCCAAAGGTTATTCTGGCGTTAGGTTTAGCCACTCTCATTACTTCCTTAAAAGCCTTTGTCGGTTTCTTCACTGCTCCAAATCCATAAATAGATATAATTTTGTCGAAAGTGTTATCCGGAAAATTAAGGATTTCAATATCTCCATTCGTATTATAAATCCTGCGATGTAATTTCATTTTATTTATGTTTTTTTGAGCGTATTTAAGCATATTTCGAGAAATATCAATCCCAATAAATTTTATATCCAACTTCCTGAGGGCAGCTCTTATCGCACATAAAGAAGTACCGGTTCCAAGGTCCAATACAACATCTCCACTTTTTAGATGGGAGTGTTTGATAACTAGATCTCGATGGATATCGTCCGCCCAAAGAGTATAAAGGTGATGCGCAATATCGTATAGCGGTGCTCCAATATTATATCTCTCTTTTACTGGAAGACTAAATTCTGGTCTGTATTTAATGGGCGGAATTTTTTTACCAACTTTAAAATACTTACTTTTTTTATTAATTGAATTTCTGCGTAAGAATTAATTAATATTTCTCAAAGAGAGTAATATCGCAAAGATAAGAAACAGAAATTTTATGGATTCTACATTTTTGTTTTAATTTCTTCTAATTTTTTCTGAAATCTCTCGATTTCTTCCTTAGACACAGATTTTTTGTTCAAATGTCTAATTAATTTTACGAACTCAGATACTAATGGCGATTGGACTACTGTTATGTTATGTTTATTTGGCATCATATTAACTTCGAGTACTAAAGCGTTCTTTAAATCAACCTTTTCACCAAAGATTCCATAAAACGCAGAGTCCCCAGTTTCCTCGTCGTAATTAAATACTAAAATTTCATCTGCGATCTGAGTAAAAGACTCGTTTTCCATTTTCAAAACTTTAAATTCGCACAAATTCAATCACTTAATATTTCAACATTAATATAATTCATTAAGAAGAATAATGAAAAATGAGTTTTAAAATTGCATAGAAAAAAAATAAAAAAAGGAGTATAAGTATAGTGAAGCTGTTCTAATACTAGCTTCCCGCCCTTATTACTAACCGAAGAATATCAGATATAAAACGACAAGAATTAAGATAATAACACATATACAAATAAACTCATATACATGGACAGGAAACTCTTCAGCATACACTTTTTTAATTTTCTCTCTTTATACCTCCCTAACCTAATTTAGATTAGAATTATTATTTCTTCTTTTCTTTTTGACTTTTTTTATTTACCTCTATCTATATACGGTAAAGGAAAGTATTTAAAGATCGGTGTGACTTTTTAATTACCTTTTATTACTTTATGAAAGGTTAATTAACCATTTTAAGAAGTAGAAAAACGACTTTTTTCTTATTTTCGAATATAAAAATAATTTTTTTAAGGTATTGAATATAGATTCAAACATAATATTTCAATATATTTTTAAAATACATTTCTAGGATTGTTAAAAAATGGTAAGACCTTATCAAAAACCGAATATAAATCCAGATATGGGTGTTTCAGTGTATGACCCCGAGACTATGGCGAATATTTTAAAAGTGCAAGGAAAGCGCAAACTCTTTATCATTGGTGCTGAATCACTTACTTGGGAACTCGATGGCAAGAAAGTAATTGATTACTATATTGATATTGCTAAAAAGTTAAATGTTCCAGTTGTTGCAACAGGCCATTCTTATAAAGAATTAGCCGAGAAACTCGGTAAAGACAAAGTTACAATGATGTCCTTGGAAAATATTACCCAAAGACTTTCCGATCCCGACTGGAAAGGATTGGACGGACAAGGACAATATAATTTAGCAATTTTTGGTGGGCACATAGTATATTATGTTAGTCAAGCAATGAGCAATTTGAAGAACTTCGCTTTAAATTTGCGGACTATCAACTTAGATAAATACGCCCATCCTAATGCCCGATTTTCCTTGGCAAACTTAAGCGACGCCGAGTGGAAGGAATTCTTAGATAAATTACTAATAAATTTATAATAAAAAAACAAAACTGAAAGAAAAAACAAGAAAAGAGGTATAAAAATATGAGTTTTGCAGATATGCCTGTAGATGTCGGCCCAGTATATGAGGGAGAAAGAATCAGAGCAAAGCAAATGTATGTTGAGCTTGGTGGACCAAAATCCGAGAAGAAATTTGAACTCGTTAGAGTAAGGGACGCCTCTGAAATCGAAGACGGAAAAATAAAAATAATTGGACCCGATTTAAAAGATATGGAAAAGGGAAAAACCTATCCTATTGGGATTTTAGTTGAGGCTGCTGGTGCTGAACTAGAAACGGATATAGAAGCTGTTTTGGAAAGAAGAATCCACGAGTTCTGTAATTTCGTTAATGGAATAATGCATTTAAATCAGAGAGATCAGAATTGGCTTCGATTATCTCAACAAGCTTTCGAGAAAGGGTTTAATTCTTTTAATTTTTTAGGTACAATTCTTATAAGATTGTACAAAGCGGAGTTGCCAATCGTTAAACAAGCACAAGTTACTATTTATACGGATCCAGAAGAAATCAAAAAAGCTCACGAAGAAGCAATGAAAATATATAATAAAAGGGATGAAAGGGCGAGAGGTTTGCATGATGAAGATGTAGATATGTTTTATGGCTGTGTTCTCTGCCAATCCTTCGCACCGAGCCATTGTTGTTGCATAACACCTGATCGAACTAGTTCGTGCGGTTCAATAAGTTGGTTTGATGCGAGAGCGGCAGCAAAGGTTGATCCTAAGGGACCCATTTTCGAAATTGAACCTGGTGATTGCTTAAATGAATTTGCAGGAGAATATACTGGCGTAAATGAAACATTGAAAAAGAGATCTTTAGGTGAAGTCGATCGTATTTGGATTTATTCTTCGATGGAAAACCCACACACCAGTTGCGGCTGTTTCGAAGCAGTATTCTTTTATATACCAGAAGTAGATGGTTTTGGTATTGTTGATCGCAGTTTTGATGGTCCCGCGATAAACGGGCTTCCGTTTTCTGCGATGGCAAACCAAACTGGTGGAGGAAAACAACTCCCTGGGTTTAATGGAATTTCAGTTCAATATTTAGCGTCGCCTAAATTCCAGCAAGTGGAAGGAGGGTTCTCAAGAACCGTTTGGATGGCAAGTTCAGTAAAAGAGCGTATGTACGACCTATTACCCGAAGAATGGAGAGATATAACTGCTACTGAGAAAGAAGTTACCGAATTAAACGAACTTAAACAATGGCTCCAAGAGAAAAACCACCCAATCGTTGAACGCTGGGAAGAAGAGGAAGAAGAGGAGGAAGAATGGGAAGAAGAAGGCGCTATGATTCCCGCTGGCACGCAAACAATGATGATTCCTGGAGCAGGTGGTCTTGGTGGTTTCAAACTAACGCTTATTAATTGTAAGATCCACGCTGAAAAAGTTATTGTTACGAAAATCGAACCTAGTAAGAAGCGGAAGAAATAATTTCAAACAATTTTTTTATTTTCTTTTTTATATTTAAGAAATTGCGCTCTTAGAATTATCTTAGAGACTTTATTAAAAGAAGTTTTTTATTCTAAATATAGTAGCCTGTTGAGTCCTCGTCTTCGTCGTCTTCGTCGTCTTCGGCTTGGAAATACTTATCAAACAATCCTTTAAGCATGTCCTGAATTCCTTCTTCGGCGTCTTTCATGTTCTTAAAATCTGCAGTATCGATCTTTATTATTCCACCGTGCTTCAAAGGGATTATGTTTCCTTTTTTCCTTAACTCTCTTTTGCTTTTCTTGATTTCTTGCAATTCTTTCTGCATAAGCTTTCGAAGTTCGTCGTGCAATAGACTCTCCAACAGACTAGGTTCCATATCGGCTAAAGAATCGGACCCAAATTCTTTTTCTAATTTAGAAATTGCCTTTCTCTTTTTATCCTCTGGTATTTGATGAATTGTATCTAAGCCTAACTGTTCAACAACATTAAGCCAGTCAATCTTCAGTGTCCACTTCGATTTTTTGTTATTTAGCATTAACTCTTTTCTCAACTACTATTTTTGAAATTTAATAGTAAATTTCCTAAATAAATTAATATTTTCATTCTTAATATTTTTGAGTTTTTTAAAATATAACGTTTACCATAAAAAAGGGAATATTTGATTGGTTAGACCGTGGTACTGGCCAGAGGGAGGACAACCTTACAGAGCAAAACCGTTTAATTGGATTGTCAAGGGAATAATGGCGGTCTCTTGGTGGCCAGATATGGATGTGCTTCGCATCTATAATAAAGAGGGAATAAAAGTAATTGTAAATTGTAGCGAATTTAATAATCGCAACGATGTCTCGAACGAGTTTCATTATTACCACATAAATATTCCAGATTTTGGATTGCCTAGCGAGTCGCAAATACTAAAATATTTGGAAATTACTGAAAAGCACATGGCTAACAGAGAACCAATTGTAACTCATTGCGTTGCCGGTTGCGGTAGAACTGGTCAGATGATTATTGCTTGGGCAGCTAAAAATGGATATATCCCAGAAAATACAGATCCCGTAAAATGGCTGAGAAAATTAAGGCCTTGTTCTCTTGAAACTAAAGCTCAAGAGGAATTAGCACGAAAATTACATAGAAAATATTTAAAAATTTTTTAAGATAAAGAAAAAACGATAATTAAAAATTCCAGAGTTTTGGAGCATCTAAATTTATAAGACATATTAAAGAAAGGATTATTCCATACGCCACTATGACCGACATGATTAAAATAGTAATTATTTGAGCGAGCATCGATAAGTTGTTTGAAGTTGGAAAAATGAAATATATCATAATAGACTCCAACATTCCACCTAGCCCAACTAATAATGGAGCAAGAGCTAAAATCAATAATAACAAATGATTAAGAATATTTATTGTCCTTCCAAGTACATCAAATTTATTTATATTTTCGTACAATACCAACGATAATAGAAATAAGTTAATCAACATTGCAACGATCAGAACTGTAGAAATCATCTGAATTAAAATAATATTTATCAATGCAATGAAATTAAAAATTAACGCAACGCAGGATATAATTATCGTTATTATCAAAAATTTTTTCATAAAACTAATATTTTTTATGCTTTGTAGATCCAAATTAAGACACCTCCAATGCAATGAATCTTTCAATAAAATAGGTGGAAACCTGCCAACCACAACTCTGAGTATTAAAACCGTCAAAAAAATGACCCAAAAAGGGCATCGTGATAAAAATACATTCACGATTGTTATTTCTTGCGATGTCGTAAAATTGTGCTGCCTGTTCGACATATGGAACGAGATTGTCGCAATTGCCGTGTAGAACCATTATTGGCGCTATTTCCACTCCAGCTTCCTGAATTAAATATGCAGCTGAATATTTTTCGTATTCTTCTTCTACTTGGGCGGGCGTTAGAGAACCATCATCTAAGATTGTATTAAAAGCAGGAGCTAATACTGGTAATGCTCCTAACCTTCCCTCCTCCATCGCGCTTTTCATTTTTTTCAAGTCCGTGGGAGGGTAAAATAGAACCGTACCTCTCAAAGTGAGTCTATTATCAAAAACTCCCGAGAATTTTAGGTTATTGTATCCTATTCCAACAACACTCGCCATATGGGCTCCTGCACTGCTTCCCATAACAAATACATTATTTATATCAGCATCATACACATTAGCATTTTTATATAAAAATTTAGTAAATTCCCCAATGTTCGCGACTTGATCTTGTATCATATAGTTTTCGTTATAATCGGGAAGGACTTTATTTTTCAGCTCTGGATTTGTTAATAACAGCGAGTTAAAAGCTGAAGCTACAAGCGACAAACCAGCCGTCTCTGCTCCCCTCATTATATCAAAAAGACCATATTGTAAATCAAATACGACATATCCTTGAGCGGCCAGATATTTACTTAACGGGACGTTAAATATTGGTCCTTTATTTCCTAATACCCACGCACCTCCGTGAAGCTTTATTATAACTGGAAGGTTTAAAGGTCTAGTTTTTGGAGCGTAATAGTCAAAATAAAATTTATCCTGACCATTATCGTGATATTCTTGATTTAAAAGTATATCAATTTCAGAATCGACTCCAGGCATTCCATTAAACTGGTTCCATAAAGAAAATGGTCGTGGAACCATTGAGCTGGTGTCTAAATTAGTATAATCGGTCCCATAGTTGGTTATAATTTGATTCTCTACATTCGTAATTGCCATAGGAATCGCAAAAATCGGAAGCAAACTCGTAAATACTAAAAATACGCAGAGTCCAATAACCACGATTTGGTATTTACTTCTCTCCGATAAGTGAAATCTAATGATTACTACAGCGGGAACGATGTAAATGAAAGTTAAATAACTTGATATAGCAGGAAATAGAATTGCAAGAGCTATTCCGGGAATAGTGTAATTGAGAAGATAGTTTAGAACAAAAATCGCTATGCCTCCTCCCAAAATTACATACGAGAGACTCACCGCTGATAATCGAGATAATCTTTTAATGTCCATTTCGTTTACCCATAAATCAAATGCAATTTATTGAAGCTAATTTTTATTAGAAATTAGATTATATCTTATATTTAATCCTATAAATAGATAATAATATCACTTTATTGAGATTTTAATAAGTAATGAATCCAACAGATCGCATAATCGCAGTAACCGAAGGAAAAGAATTAGAGAGAGTTCAAATAATGTCTATTTTAACTGACCTTCACCCGGCTCATCAAGTCTTAGGATTTCCAAAAAAAACAGACGCCGATCTGCTAAAGAAGTGGTATGGAAAACTTGCGTTAAAATTACTAGGAAAATTACTTATTAAGAGCGATGTGAACAAAACCGTTTACGATTGCACAGAAGCTGCAATTAAAATGGGATTTGACGCAACTTGGGTGGTTTGGGCACCAAACTTTTCGAGGTTCACTGATTTAAACACAATTCAAGACGATTGGGGAAACTATAACGACTTCATTTTTGACGACTGGGGCAATGGTACTTATATGTATAGAGAGGGAGCAATAAAATCGCTTGAAGATTACGAGAAATGGGGCTACTTCCCAAATCCGGATAAAATGGCCAAAAAGACATACAACTATTATAAAAAAATTGTCTCGAAATACGAAAACAAAATCTGTATATGCGGAGAAGTAGTCTCTGACATGTACGATCGAATCGTACTCGCTTTAGGCTTCGATAAGATTGCGTATTTTGTTCGTAAAAAGCCAGACTTTATCCGTCAATTTATTGTTCGAATGGAAGAATTTTCTATAAAAACAAGCATGGCAATGATGGATGCGGGCGTCAAAATCATTTTCAAGGGCGACGATTTTTGCTATAAAACTGGACCTCAAATGAACCCAAAAATTTTCGACGAATTTTGGGGGCCATCTTACACGAGATTATGCGAAGTTATTCACGATAGGGGGGGAAAGTTCTTTCTTCATTCCTGCGGCGATAATACTATGATGTTCGATTATTTTATTAAATGGGGTATCGATGGGGGACACGCTTACGAGCCTACTTCCACCGTAGATATCTATAACGAAAAGAAATTGCATGGTGATAAATTCACAATAATAGGTGGGGTTGGTGTCGATTACCTTCTTACTCCAAAATCTAAACCAGAAGAAGTGGTTGATAAAACCAAGGAATTAATAAAACACCTTGCACCCGGTGGTAGGTTCATTTTAGCACCCGCGCATTCGCTATCAATTGTAGATATGTCAAAAGAGAAGATAATGCTCGAAACTGCGTGGAAGTACGGAAAATACCCAATAACCTTATAATTTTAACTATAATAAAATAACATAATTCAAATTAGAAAATCCTTTTGAATGCAAAATGCCTCGTGAAATTCCAGATGACGAATATTTAAAGCTCCTCTTACCATCTTTAAATGTAGATGAACTAAAAGAGATTTGTAGGTCTTTTAAATTAAAGGGCTATTCGAAATTCGGTAAAAACGATTTAATTGACTTTATAATGGACAGTACAGCTGAAGAAGAACACGCTGAAATATTGAAAGATAAAGAATTAGCGATAATCTCTAACGGAATTAATAAAGCACTAGACAAAATCCGAGCAGTCAATAGAGAAATTGTGGAAAAAATCAGAATATCGAAACCAAAAGATCACGAAATTGAACTCAGCTTCAAGGGTATGACATGGAAGATCGAATCGTACATTAGCATTAAGGACGAAAATATTTCCAATCCAGAGAGGTATTGCGATTGTAGAATCGGTTCGGCGGGAGGTT
>JAHQWX010000166.1 GCA_029856375.1 Promethearchaeia archaeon
AAATTTCAATTATAATTATTAGGGGATTAATATAATAGTATTACTCTATTATTTATTTATTTTTTATAACTTGGTAGGGTCGAACTTTATGTTCATATTTTTGTCGTGAAGCTCGAACTTTATCACAACATTTGGGATTTTATCCGATTCAATCGTTAAATCGTGCTTTCCCTTCGCGTCTTTAAATTGATTAATTTCGCTCTCTTTTAATTTCAGAAGAATGTGAAGTTTGTCTCCTACTGCGATTGTTTTTCCTCCTAAGGCTCCACCAATTATAGTTTTAAAAGTGTATTTCTCGCCCTGAAAATAAGCTACCGTATTATCTATGAAATATTGAAGGTCGTACATTTCTAAAGGCTCTCCGTCGATCAATACTCGACCATATTCTGACAAATCCATCGTTTCGAGGTCAATATATTCGCTCAAGTCGAGCGTTTCGGGAACGCTAAAGGGCATGATCCAGTTTATTGCCGACAAAAGAATTGAGTCTGGCTCTCCTTCGTCGTTTGTATCAACTAACGATACGCATTCTTTTGGGGGAAATATTTTTTTGATTAAATACGGCGGGATGTTGATACCTTCGATCTTTACATCACAAGATTTTTATTAAGTAGCTAGTTCGAATTCTTTGCTGTTAAACTATATTAATGTTATTAAGTTCGACAATTGCATTTATATTTAATTAAATCGCAAAAAATAGAATTGGTAATAAGTTTAAGCAACTTGGGCGATAGATTCGTTAATAGTGGTAAAAACATCTGTTACTTTTATCTGATCGTCGCACAGGATGATAATAAGTATCTCCATTATTTTTATTGAGAGAATATAGAAATTTTGAGAGTGTATAAGAGAAAAGTCCGGTTTCTGAAGCCCAATATCTGTAGTAAGTTCTTCAGCCGACTCGTATAACATGCTGATATTAAGTCCTATTTTGGACGCGTTAAACTCTTCTTCGTTAATGTAGGCTTTTTTTATCACTCCATTCTCCGTACATATTAAAGCGAAGTAAATTCCTTCAAACTTCTTTATTATCGATTGCAAAATCAGATTAAGATCGAGACTCATTTTTTCCTATTTGTATCAACAAATTAACTATATTTATTTTTTTTGATTTAATTAATGAAACTTCACAATATCTAAGTATAAATAGACATATAAAATTGTAGAGTTTAACGAGAACGTTAAGTATAATGGGAGCAGGAGGATTTGAACCCCCGACCCTTGGCTTCCTCCAATCGGGAAGTTTTTTCGCGATTTCCGAAGGCCACCGCTCTATCCGCTGAGCTATGCTCCCTTTCACGCTTCCCTTTACATTTAAATTAATGTGGCTTTAGCACTTAATCCTTACGGTTTTATATAGGAATAATTCATATATTTTTTTATAGGTATAATCCTTTATGGTTTATAAATCGATGAGCGACAAGGAGTTAAAATCTACGGGAAAGGGCTCGGATAAGAAATTTCTTAATTATCTAATACAGGATTCTAGAAAATTGGTCAACGATGGCGAGAGATTGGATGTGAGCGAAATAGTGCATCCACTCTGTTATTCTTACGACGAGAAAAAACATCCTGATATGCGGCTAATTCCTCCTTGGTACAAAAAATACGACAAGGAGTTAAAAGACTTGTATTTTAAAACGAAATAAGTATCCTTTTTTTGGTTATCGAACGAGTTTATTCAAGCAATTTGGCAATTACATACACGATCAGTTTCCTTAAAAACATCGCCTTAGAAGTGCTCCCTCGTACTTGAATTTTTCCTTCCATGAAAGCAACGCTTGCATTTATGCGATCAAATATAATATCCTCGAAAACTTTCTGAGTAAAAAGTAGATCCAGTGTAGGATTTGGATGAACATCTCGAACTTTTGAATCTATTTTACCATTAGAGATCTCTATCCAACAATTTAAATTTGCGTCCGTTATCGTGAGCTGATAAACTTCGCTTATATCTTTAATCTCTTCAATAAATTCGGGATCTGATTGAAGAATATTTTTTGAGACAATGAAGTAGTCTTCGATGTCATCGTTAAAATTAAAACTCTTCTTAACGAATTTTTTCCTTATTTTGTCCAATAATTCCTTGTCGGTCACGCGTTCATCTACATAAACATTAAACATGTAAATATAAATATTTTATACTTTGAAACGCGCAAAAAAGAATAGAATTATTTCCCAAGTAACTTACCTTGGACGTACCTGAGTAAATTATTCAAGATTACCGCGTGGCTAACATTACCGCGTACGTTAATATTACCTGACATATATTCAATTTTGGGGTTAATTCTATCGTAAATAATATCAATTAGCAATTTTTCTTTAAATATTATTGTTACTGTAGGATTTGAGTGTTCGTTTAAATCAAAATCAACCTTGCCTTCTTTAATTTCGATCCACAATTTTACATTTATGTCAGTTAATACGATTTGAAATACATCGTTAATATTAGCGATTTCTTCTTGTATATCCGAATCTTCTTCCCACAATCTACTGGCAAACTTTAGATAATCTCCAATATCTTCTTCTAATTTGAACGTTTGATTTTTGAACTTCTCTGCTAACATTGTGGCCATATACTTCCTACTCAAATACCTTATTCTTTCCTCTTTTTAATCGTAATTTTTAACCCTATTATAATTATAATGGATTTAAACCTTATATATTTTTTTTGTCGGAAACGATCTACCTTCTTTCATGGAGTATTTGATAAAAATTACGAATTTCTAATTATACAGTAATGGTCGCGTTCTCAAGAAGCTCTTTTCGAGCGTAAAGAAGCAACTTTCTAAAAAAAGCCATCTCTTTGAGAGTCCCTTCAATATTTATCGATCCTTCCAGATATGCTGTTAGCGCACTTTTTCTCTGATATATAACATCGCCTAACACTTTTTCAGGCATAATTAAGGTTAACGTGTGGTTTGGAACCAAGTCAAATCCGTAATTTACATTCGAATTATAAATGCTTAGCCAAAAACTATAACCCGAGTCCTTTGCGATAACTTGATAGATTGCTTTTACGTCCTTAATTTCTTCTTGAATCTCTCCTTCGCTTTCCAAATAGTGCTTCATGAACTGTAAAAAGTACGGTATGTCCCGCGCGAACTCGAACGACGATTCGTCTTGGTATTTTTCAACCAGTTTCTCTTTGATTTCTCCATACTCCACTGTGGTTATGCCTTACATCGGTATCTTATATAAATTAACCCTTTTGCTTGTATTTATGTTCGATCTTATATTTTAAGTTTTTGATTGCTATTTAAATAAAACAGAATTAACTGAGTTGTAAAATAAAGTTTTTATATTTGTCGTCATTATAATTTCTTACAAAAAGAACGATTTACTGCGCCCGTGTAGTGTAGCTCGGTCTAGCATTCGGGACTGTCACTCCTGCGACCCGGGTTCAAATCCCGGCGCGGGCGCCATTTTTTGTCGGATTCCTCTGCTTATTATCGCTCAATTTCGAAGTTAAAGTGAGGCTCTAAAGTTTCTATGGCTTCCACGGGTTCTGCACCAAATCTCCAACCGAAGAATCTTATTTGAATTTTTTCAGATGTGATGTCAATGATTATAAATCCCGCTTTCTCGTAGCTCGGCAGCAGCTCCTCGACCTCTAAATCAACTGGGACCACCGCTTCTATGCCACGGAGTCCTTGCGAAGGGAATCCTCCGCCATCTACCCCTAGAGAACCGGTGAGAACAGTACATATTGGATCGGTAGTGAAATCTAGATCCCCACTTTTTGTAATATTCCCCGCTGCTTGCGTGTGCATATCTCCACAAACAAACAGTGGCGTACTTGTTTGCATGTCGTAGGCAGCTTTTAAGATTCGATTGTGTTGCGCGAACCAACCCTCCTGCCACATGTACTTTTCTGTTTCCTTACTAAGAACTGTGGTGCCGTTCACTTTCGCTTTAACATCGGAATACCACGAAAGCCATTTACCAGCGCTCCATCCGAAGGAAATGGGAGAGAAATTTATTACCCACGACGCATCCTCAGCAGCCATTCTATTTTTCACCCAATTTTCCGCTTCGTTAGGAATGAATACTGCGTTTTCTCCTGTTAAAGTGATATACCGCCTCACATCGTACATTAATCCTTCAACGAGATTACCGTAACGAAGCGTTCCAAAGCATTCGGACACGCCGTCTATTCTATCAGAAGCGCCAGTCCCAGGTAGCGATTGCGGTCTATTATCGTCTGGTAGAAACTCCGGCATGTACAACTTCTGCGCTGCTCTTGCTAACTGAAGCGAAAAATTGTCTGGGGGAAAGGTAATACACGCAGGTATAAATGGGTTCATCCACGCAAGCAACAACTGGAGATTTACTGAATCGCTTTCATAAGCGTCGTCGTTCGCAAAATACTCGTGGTCGTCAAGAATGAAATAAGTCGGGATGCTACGACACGCAGTCCCGTATAATAACGCTACCTGCGGCCCAACTGCGTTCCTGAGCACGATTTCGTTCTCCGTTCCCATTACATCTTTAGTTGGGTCAAAGGTACCGCAGTTTTGGCGGGCTCTTCGCGAATCTCCCATGGTTTTCGAAGACACACCATACCTAATGTCGTAGTAAATTTGATCTCCCGTGCCCACTACGACATCGGGCTCGAACGAGAGAGCACGATTCATAATTTGCTTACGAATCTCGACTGGAATCTGACCTGCTCCGTACCAAGTCCGGCAATAGTCGTTTCCTCCACATCCTGTGAACGCTCACACTCTAAGATTCTCTGGGCTTGATGCCGGGGATGGAAATGTCCTAAGTTCCCACGGATCACACAAATTGCCACCAGAAGCGTTCAATAGAGTAAGCGTATATATGGTATCTGGAATTAATCCTTGACAATCAAACGCCCAGAAATAGCGATTGGTGTCCATTTGCTCTCCCGGGAAAAATTTATTATTCATTTTCAAGTTGGGGTGATGCGTTGGTCTATTGAAGGAAGTTTTTACTAATATCCTATTATGGCTTACCGCTGGAAGGATGTGAACCACAGTACCAGAATCCCAATCCGAGTCTGGATGGTTAGGCGTCATGTAGGCGGGTATAAACGGAATGTAGAAATACAATCCCACTAATGACAACCCAATAATCAACGCCGACGCTCGCAATATGTTTTTCTGTCGTCTTGAAACCAATAAAGAGATAATAAGTAATACGATTACAGAGAATTCTAAAAGAACAACAAGGGTGATTGGCGAAACCACAAATTCCATAACAGTCGAAATGTCGAATCCGCCAAATAAAAGTATTAATGGCAATAATGTTGATAGCCCCCCAACCATCGCAACTGCGATTA
>JAHQWX010000004.1 GCA_029856375.1 Promethearchaeia archaeon
AAACTGTACAGCGAGCGGAACTATTAATGAAGGAATTAAACCTTACCCCACTCGATCGAGAAGTGGTGAAACACGCTCGTCAGGCGTCCTTAGAAGCTCAGGAGAAAGGCAAAGGGCATCAAGGTGTATACGCAGGAGCTGCGATTCAATTGAAAAATGGTACTATAATAACGGGAAAAAACTCACCAATGATGCACGCAGCTTCCGCTTTAGTCTTAAACGCGATTAAGGAATTAGCTGGTATCCCCGACAATATTCACCTATTATCCCCAAATATTTTAGGATCAATAAGCAACTTGAAATCCGAATTTTTTAACTACAAACGCTTGAGTCTGAATCTCGAAGAAACTCTCATAGCTTTAAGCATTAGTGCGGATTTTAATCCCTCTGCAAAAGTTGCAATGGAAAAACTCAAAGAACTCAAAAGCTGCGAAATGCATTCGACTCATATACCGACTCCTGGAGACGAAGCTGGACTTCGTAAGCTAGGGTTAAATACAACTTCAGATGCTAATTTTTCGTCGAGAAGTCTTTTTATCCTCTGAACTACTTTCTTTTATATGGTTTCCTTGATTCTTTGAGAACTGAAGTAATGGGGAAAACTTAATTTTCTTCGAAAAGGCTCCTTATTTTTTAAAAAACTTCCACCCATTTATTTAAACTCGATGCATGCTTCTTTCGAAAAACACATCTAAAGCTTGTAAATCAGGGATACTTTTAATTAAATACTCTTCTGTTAAGCATGCTAGGCAGAGTTGATCCTTTCTTAAACCAATACACTGAATTAAACCTTCTACACTCTGATAACCTAAAGAATCTGCACCAATTTCTTTTCTAATCAATTCAATATAGTTTTCTTTATCGATCTTTTCCACTCGGCCAGCCAACAACTCTTGTTTAGTTGGGAAATCAATACCCATATAGCAAGGACATCTAACAGGTGGACAACTTATTCGCACATGAACTGATTTTGCGCCTCCTCTTCTGAGAAGTGTAATAATTTGAGATATTGTTGTCCCTCGAACAATCGAATCGTCCACAAGAACAACATTTTTGTTTTTTAATGTTGATCGAATTGCATTTAATTTTTCAGACACCGCCTTTTTTCTAGCAGTAGGCATTATAAAAGTACGCCAACTATATCTATTTTTCATTAAGCCTTCTTCGTAAGTAAGTCCGGATTCTTTTGCAAATCCAAGTGCAGCACTTCTTCCTGAATCCGGAATAGGGACAACAATCGTGTTGGCTAAATCAATAGGATGCTCTTTAGCTAGATTCCTTCCAAAATTTTCTCGAGCTTTGTTTACTGGAATCCCATCAATTACGGAATCGGGTCGAGCAAAATATACAAACTCGAATTGGCATAATGCTGTCCTCGAATTAGTAGAAAAAATCTCTTTATTTGTATTTCCATCGGGATCAATGTGTAGTATTTGACCCGGCTTAATATCAGCAATGAATTCGGCATGTAATGTATCCATTACACAACTTTCTGAGGCTATTATATTCCTAGTTCGTTGATCGTCATTAAATATCCCATGGCATAAAGGTTTGAATCCATAAGGATCTCTTACAGCATAAAGATCTCCTTCTGGAGTTAATAATGTCAGTGAATAAGAGCCGTCTAGGTATTTTGCTGCGATTTTAAAAATTGCAATCCAGTCTTTAGTATCAATACTTAAAGAGGCTAATAAATTAGCAAATACTTCAGTATCGCTATCTTTAATTATTATTAATCCACTATCTTCCATCTGCGCTTTTAATTTCATATAATTTGCGATCGTTCCATTAAAAGCGTATGAAAATTCGATTTGATTTGTTGTTATGTGATAAGGTTGCGCGAAATAGACATCGGAACCCGCAGTTGTCCCATATCTCACATGACCAATTCCAATATTACCCCAATAATTTTTTAATGTTTCTGGATCTAAAGCTTGCGCAACCAAGCCAAGATCTTTAAAAGTATAAACTTTTTTGGTGCCATTTACAATTGAAATCCCAGCAGACTCTTGTCCTCGATGCTGTAGCGTCATTAATCCTAAATATAGATCGTGCACGATGCTATATTTTGAATCTAGCGACGAAATACCAACAATACCACACTTATCTTGAGGTTTATCGTTAGGGTAAATAAATGAGCAAAAGGAAGAGTTTTTTTCTTTAATTCTTGAATAAATAGAGTTATTTTTTGGGTTATACGAACAAGAAATAAATTCCTTCATTATTGTTGAGGATTTATCTTCATAATACTAACCATTGTTGAATATAATTCATTTATAACTTTTATAATATACGCTATGAAAGTTATACTGGTTATATTTCTTGATTTATAATTAATCCGTTGGTAAACTTTATTTAATTGAGTAGGACTATAATATTTTATAATCTCTCTTTAAAATGTATTAATGGAGTGTTTGATGGAAAGCAAATATAAAATTGTGTTCGTCACAGGAGGCGTTATGTCGGGAATTGGGAAAGGATTAGTGACGGCAAGCGTTGGAAAATTGTTCCAATTTAGAGGATTCAAGGTTTCTGTTATAAAAATTGACCCTTATTTTAATGTCGACCCTGGAACGCTTAATCCAATCGAACACGGGGAATGTTTCGTAACTGAAGAAGTGTGGAATTTTGAACCCGTTCCTGATTCAAAAGACATCTCGTTTAACATTTCTGAAATTGACCAAGATTTTGGCACATACGAGAGGTTTTTAGGAGTTGATATTCATCCCTCTCACAACATTACATCGGGGCAAATTTATCTAGCTACTATTTTAAGAGAAAGAAAAGGAGAATTCCTTGGTAGAACTGTCCAAATCATCCCACACGGAACAGATATTATTAAGAATAGGCTGAAAAGTATCGCTGAAGAAGAAAATTTAGATGTGTTGCTCGTAGAGTGCGGTGGAACTGTAGGTGATATCGAATCTCAGATATTTTTAGAGTCCTTTAGACAATTAAAGCTTGAGCTTCCAGGAAATACTGCGTTAATTCATGTCACTTTGGTTCCATATTTCGATATTATTGGTCAACACAAGTCAAAACCAACTCAACACTCAGTAAAAGCTTTGCAAGAAGCGGGCCTTCAGCCAAATGTAATCGTAGGAAGGTCAAGTAAACCATTAGACGACGAAATAAGAGAAAAGATCTCTTTATATTCTAATGTGCCAATAAACGCCGTAATTTCCGATCCAGATCTCGAAACTGTCTGGGAACTTCCCCTCTTGTTTGAAGACCAAAAATTGGGAGATTATCTCTGCGAAATATTAGATTTGAAAGCAAAATTGGTAACTTACAGTTCTATAAATAATTATTCGGAATGGGAGAAATTAGTTCAGATCTATAAGAACGCTAATAAATCGATAACAATCGGCATGCCTGGTAAATATTTTAATATAACGGATTCATACATATCTATTAATTACGCGTTAGAACACGCCGCCGCACACGAAGGATATAAGCCTAATTTAAAAATGATAAATATTACAGAAGACACGGATATTGAAAAAGAATTAGCAGATTGTGACGGGATATTGCTAACGCCCGGATTTGGCGAAAGAGCCGTCGAAGGTATGATTAAAACTGCCGAATTTGCTATGGAAAAGAAGATTCCATATTTAGGAATTTGTTTCGGTGCTCAATTGTTTTACGTTGCATTTTGTAGGAAATATTTGGGATTAAAAGGAGCTAATTCAACAGAAATAGATCCAAAAACGCCCCATCCAGTAATTGATCTGCTTGAAAGCCAGAAGGAAGTGGACGCTAAGGGTGGAACTATGCGACTTGGTGCAATTAAAGTAAAACTAATTCGAGGAACGAGATTATACGACGCTTACAAGAAAGACGAAATTCTTGAAAGATTTCGACATCGGTACCACATTCAAGAAAAGTATATTGACGATAAGGCAAAAGAAATGGGTCTTGTCATATCAAGCAGAGACGAGACTGGGAAAATAATTAATAGCATTGAGTTAAATCGCGAAGATCACTGGATGGTTGGGACTCAATTCCATCCAGAATTCAAATCGCGTCCATACGATCCATCTCCTATCTATTCTGCTTTTATTAAGGCGGTAATCCAGCGCAAAAACAAGAAATAGAGCAAAAATTATTAAATCCCCATTAATTCTCCTTATTAATCCAATTAGATATAATTAAGTTAAATTCTAAAGTGATGAGTATGAACAGAGACGAAAAAATTGAGGAAGTTCTCAAAACAATTAAGGAAAAAGAGATTGAGTTCGCAACATTAGAATTTACTGACATTAATGGAATTATAAAAAGTTTTGGCGTCACTACAGGACGAATTGAGTCAATACTTAAAGAAGGCGAGCATTTCGATGGTTCCAGTATTACTGGGTACGGTTCAATCGAGGAATCAGACATGGTTGCAATTCCAGATCCATTTACATTTCACGAGATCCCTTGGGATATGGGAAATGGACTTGATGAGTGTGCCTTTTTGTGTGACATCTACGAACCTGATGGAAAAAGGTATGCAGGAGATCCGAGGTACATCCTCCAGAAAATAGCTGAAGAAGCGAAAAAAATGGGATACGAATTCATGTGCGCTCCTGAACTCGAATTCTTTATTTTAAAGGAGGAAGAATCCATCGAACCCAGAGATATGCGGGGCTATTTTGAAGCTGATCCACACTTAATCGACGAGCAAATGAGAAAGGAAATAGCCTACTACGCCAAAGAGTATGGAATCGAAATAGAGACGCTTCATCACGAAGTTGCGGAAGGACAGAGCGAAATTGATTTTAAATACGATACTGCGCTAAAAACTGCGAATCATACTGTGTGGTTGAAAATGCTCGTGAAAGTGGTTGCTGCGCAATACGACTATATCGCTACATTTATGCCAAAACCATTCCAAAATGTAAACGGAAGCGGAATGCATGTCCATCAAAGTCTCTGGAAAGAAGGAAAAAACGCATTTTACTCGAAAACCAATGAGAACAATCTCTCTCAAGTAGCTAAGCATTTCATAGGGGGACAGTTGAAATACGCAAAAGAAATGGCCGCCGTTCTGTGTAGTTGGCCTAACTCGTACAAGAGATTAGTACCCGGGTACGAAGCACCAGTTTATCTCGGTTGGGGTTTTAAAAATAGAAGCTCGCTTATTCGCGTACCAAACTATACGAGCGAGAAAGGTGCCAGATGCGAAATTCGCTGCCCCGATCCCGCGGGTAACCCTTACTTGCAATTAGCTGTATTGCTCGCAACTGGATTGGAAGGTATCAAGCAAAAAATCGAACCTCCAGAACCGAGCGATGTGAATGTCTATAAGTTGTCTACGAAAGAAATGAAGAAACGAGGCATTGAAGCCCTTCCCGCAAACCTTTACGAAGCATTAATGGAATTTGAGAAGTCGGACCTGATGAAGAAGGTATTTGGAGAAAAAACATTTAGGAATTTTTTATGGGCAAAACTAGAAGAGTTTGATAAGTACAGAGTCGTGATTAGCGATTGGGAGTTCGAGAGATATGTTAGAAAATTATAACCTTAATTTTTTCACTTAAAATTCGCTCAAATTTGTTTACAAGCTTTATGTGTTTAGCCCTTCTATTTTTTTCTAATATATATTAGTTATATTTACTTAATCAGCAATACCTTGTTAATCTCTCATTAGGATATAATTTAATACCAAAAAGTATTAGTCCTATCAAGAATTTTTAGTATTAAAAAAGGAAATTTTCGCAAAGAATTAAATTCAAAATGGATAATGTAATCGTTCTGGATTTTGGAGGTCAATACACTCACCTAATCGCAAGAAGGGTGCGAGATTTGGGAGTTTTCTCAGAAATTTATCCGTTCAATGTTGAAATTGATAAGTTAAAGATGCTTTTTCCGAAGGGTATCATTCTCTCGGGAGGACCAAGCAGCGTTTACGAAAAAAATAGCCCAAAATTACCAGAAGCTTTTTTTGATTATGTAAAAGCAGCAAATATTCCTATATTAGGAATTTGTTATGGATTTCATTTAATAATTCACCAATTAGGTGGAAAAATTGAACCACATAAACAAAAAGAATACGGTAGAACAGAACTTGAAATTCTAAAATCTGGGATATTATTAGATTCGCTAGAAAATAAAGAGATTGTTTGGATGTCTCATGGAGATCGAGTTAAGACAATGCCCAAGGATTTTGAGATCTTAGCTAAAACTGAAACTTGTCCAATAGCTACATATGGGAACGAAGCCTTGCGAATGTATGGTGTTCAATTCCACCCCGAAGTCGTGCACACTCCAAAAGGAAATGTTATTTTAAATAACTTCCTGAGTAAAATTGCTAACGCTAAAAAGGAGTGGAAATTAGAAGATTGGATAAATAAAGCGATTGAAAAAATAAGGGATATTGTTGGACCAGATAAAAAGGTTATTTTAGGACTAAGTGGTGGCGTTGATTCGTCAGTAACTGCGGCGCTTATGCATAAATCGATTGGGGATCGATTGCACAGCATCTTTGTGAACAATGGAGTTTTAAGAAAAAACGAAGAAATTCAGGTACAGCAAAGTTTCAGAGACGATTTACAGTTTCAAAACTTTCACTATGTGGACGCTCAGCAGTTATTTATGGAGAAATTAAAAGGTATAGAAGATCCAGAAGAAAAGAGACGAATTATTGGACATACATTTATCGAAGTTTTCGAGAATAAGACAATTGAGCTTGAAAAAGAGTACCCCGATATCGAATTTCTGGCTCAAGGAACGATTTATCCTGATCGAGTCGAAACAAGCGCGACAAGCAATGCCTCTGCGAGAATTAAATCTCATCATAACCTAACTCTTCCCGACGATATGACGCTTAAAGTCATTGAACCGTTAAGAGATTTGTATAAAGACGAAGTAAGAAGAATTGGATTGAAGCTAGGAGTACCCAAGGAAATAATCAATCGTCATCCATTTCCAGGACCAGGTCTGGCGGTAAGAATAATTGGCGCTATTGACAAGGAGAAACTCGACATATTAAGAGATGCTGACGAGATTTTAATTGAAGAAATAAAAAAAGCGGGCGTGTACGAAAAACTATGGCAAGCGTTTTGCGTGTTTTTGCCTTTGAAAACAGTTGGAATCATGGGAGATTATCGAACATACGAATACATTTGCGCTATTAGGGTAGTAGAATCGTTAGATGCGATGACGGCTAATTTCGCAAAATTAGACATGGACTTGCTGGAGAAAATTGGAACGCGGATAATAAACGAGGTTAAAGGGATTAATAGAGTTGTATACGATATTTCCAATAAACCTCCTTCGACAATTGAATACGAGTAATAATAAAAGATAAATATAAGAAAAAATTTGAAATCTAAAATAGAAGTATGAACAGAAAGTGCTTTTAAAAAACGAGCGTCCAGCAATTCTCATGCTCCAAGATGGGAGATTTTTTAGAGGAATTGGCTTTGGCGCGTCGAAAATTCTAACGGGAGAACTCGTTTTTACTACAATCACTGGGGCGGGTTATCCCGAAACATTAACTGATCCTTCTTATCAAGGTCAAATAGTTATCATGACTCACCCGTTAGTGGGGAATTATGGCGTTCCTCCTTGGGAAAAAGACGAATATGGGATTATCAAGTATTTTGAGTCCGATTCGATTAAAGTTACAGGTTATGTTGTGAACGAATGTTGCACGAATCCAAGCCATTACGAGAGCGTGAAAACCCTCGATGAGTTTCTTCAAGAGCAAGATGTGCCCGGGATTGAATGGATTGATACTCGTGCGATTACAAAAATATTACGAGAGGAAGGCGTGCAAATTGGACTTTTAGCTGTGTATGATGCCGGTGAAGAACCTAGCATTGAAGAGTTAAAAAAAATGGTACAAAAAGCTGAAGATCCTAACTTACGACCTCTGTCAAGCGAAGTTTCCACGAAAGAAGTTAAAAAATATAATCCGCTCAATCCCATTGGTAAAGTTGTCGTATTAGATATGGGTGTAAAATTAAACATTTTAAGAAATTTCGTTAAGCGAGGCATAGAAACTATCGTCGTTCCTTACAATTACAATTACGATCAAATCATGGCGCTTAAGCCAAACGGCGTGATTATTTCAAACGGTCCCGGCGACCCGGCAACATATAAAAACGCCATTGAATTGTGTAAGCATTTAATCGAAAACGATATTCCCACATTTGGTATTTGTTTAGGCAACCAAATCATTGGGTTAGCCGCAGGTGGCACTTCTTTTAAGTTAAAATACGGACATCGCGGTGGAAATAAAACTGTAATTAATCCGGAGACAAAGAAATGTTACATTACTACTCAAAACCATGGTTTTTGCGTGAAAGATTTTGAAAAAGGAGGTTTTAAAGAGTTTTTAACCAACATTGACGACAACACGAATGAAGGGATTATACACAAAACTAAACCAGCGTTTGCCGTTCAATTCCATCCCGAAGCGTGTCCAGGACCGTGGGATTCTCTCTATTTATTCGATAAATTCCTTGAAATTATGGAGCTGAAATAACAATGCCCTTAGATAAATCCATCAAAAAAGCGTTGGTACTAGGCTCTGGAGGAATCCGCATCGGTCAAGCTGGAGAGTTTGATTATTCTGGCTCGCAAGTTTTAAAAGCGTTAAAGGAAGAGGGCATCGAAACTATTCTCGTAAACGCAAACATAGCTACTATTCAAACAGATCCACAACTATCTGATCGAGTGTATTTATTACCGATTAATGTGAAATATATTGAGGAAGTAATCAAAAAGGAGAAGCCAGACGGAATTTTATTAGCGTTTGGTGGCCAGACTGCTCTAAATGTAGGGGTTGAGCTAAAAGAAGAGGGCATTTTGAAAAAATATGATATAAAAGTATTAGGAACACCAATTGAAGCGATTGAAGCGACTGAAGACCGCGATTTGTTTGTTCAAGCTATGAATCGAGCTGAAGCAAGCGTGTGTAAAAGTATCGCTGTGAGTTCTTTTACCGATGCGGTTAAAGCAGCAAGACAGATCGGCTTTCCTTTGATGATTAGGGTCGCATATACTCTGGGCGGTAGGGGTTCTGGATTAGTAGATAATATGAAAGATTTCGAAAAAATGGCTAGAAAAGGGCTCGCACAATCTAGAATTCACCAGATTTTAATCGAAGAAAGCGTATGGGGTTGGAAAGAAGTCGAATACGAAGTTGTTAGAGATGCGGAGGATAATTGTTTCATAAACTGCAATATGGAAAATTTCGATCCCGTTGGTATCCACACGGGGGAGAGCATTGTAGTTGCCCCTAGCCAAACGCTTACTAACGAAGAATATCATATGCTTCGCTCTGCTTCCATTCGAATCATTAGAAGCTTGGGAATTATCGGAGAATGCAACATACAATACGCGTTAGATGCGACTTCGAAAGAATTTCGCGTTATCGAGATTAACGCCCGATTATCGAGATCGTCAGCGTTAGCATCAAAAGCTACGGGATACCCATTGGCATATATAGCGGCTAAGCTAGCTATTGGATATACATTACCCGAATTGAAAAATAAAATTACAGGAATCACCACCGCCTGTTTCGAACCTGCTTTAGATTATCTTGTTTTGAAAATTCCACGATGGGACCTGCCAAAATTTCAAAGAGTCGACCGACATATAGGTACTCAAATGAAAAGCGTTGGAGAAGTAATGGCTATTGGACGAACATTCGAGGAAGTGTTACAAAAAGCAATTCGAATGCTCGATATTGGTATGAAAGGACTAGTTGCAAATGAATTAGAACCAATTACTGACTTAAACGAATTGAAATACGAATTGAACAATCCAACAGATTTGAGAGTATTTCGCTTAGTGGAAGCAATTAAGCGAGGGCTCTCGCTCGACGAAATATATCGTCTCTCGCGAGTTGATAAGTGGTTTCTACACAAAGTTAAGAATATAATTGATGTCGAGAACCAATTGGAAAAAGTCGACTTCTTGTCTTCGCCTGACGAGGAGAAACAATACTTATTGGAAAGAGCTAAGAGGTATGGCTTCTCAGATGGGCAAATCGCAAAAATTATGGGCGTTGATACGATTAAAGTAAGGCAAATGAGAAAGAAATACGGAATTGTGCCTTATGTAAAAAGGATCGACACCCTCGCAGCGGAATGGCCTGCTATTACCAATTATTTGTATTTAACTTATGCAGCTACGGAACATGATATCGATTTTGAAGAGGAAAACGCAAAAAAAATGAGAAAAGTGATTGTGCTTGGCTCCGGAACTTATCGTATTGGAGCATCCGTGGAGTTCGATTGGGGATCCGTTAATTGCTTATGGGGTTTAAAGAAATTAGGCATAGATCAAGCTATAATAATTAATTACAATCCTGAAACTGTCAGTACCGACTACGACATTTCGGATAAATTGTATTTTGAAGAACTCTCCGGAGAGAGAGTAGTCGATATTTGCGAGTTGGAGAAAGCCGATGGAGTGGTAGTTTCTGTCGGCGGGCAAATCGCTAACAACCTAGCTGCAAAATTCTCGAAGTATCACGAATTTTTTAGAAAAACCAGACTAAATATATTAGGTACTCATGGTACTCGAATAGACATGGCAGAAAATCGAAGTAAATTCAGTAAGCTATTAGATCAATTGAAGATAAATCAACCCGAGTGGAACGCTTTAACTAAAAAAGAAGCTGCGCTCTCCTTTGCTCAGCAAGTAAAATATCCCGTATTGGTGCGACCATCGTATGTTTTAAGCGGTGCGGCAATGCGCGTGTCTTACGATGAGAAGACGCTTAAGGACACGCTCGATTTAGCTGCAGCAGTGTCAAACGAGTATCCGGTCGTCATTACGAAATTTTTTACGGATGCCAGAGAAGTCGAATGCGATGGCGTTTGCGATGGAGAAAATGTATTTATTGGCGCAATTGTTGAACATATCGAAAACGCGGGAATTCACAGCGGAGACGCTACGATGTCTATCCCACCTCAAACGATTTCTGAAAGCGTAATCCAACAAATTGAGAAAAATACAAGAGATATCGCTTTAGCACTTAAAATCCACGGACCGTTTAACATTCAGTACCTTGTAAAAAACAATCAAGTATATGTTATTGAATGCAACCTTCGCTCGTCGCGATCAATGCCTTATGTCTCTAAAACGCGCGGCATTAATTTGATGCGCCTTGCAGCCGAGGTGTTTATGGGTAATAAAATCCCAGAAAAATTAATGGATTTACCGCTTGGAAATTATGTTTCCATTAAAGCTCCAATGTTTTCGTTCATGAGATTAGATAAAGCGGATCCAATTCTAGGTGTAGAAATGGCATCGACTGGCGAAGTTGCGTGCATTGTGAACGATTTTCCAGAAGCATTGATAAAATCCTTAGAAGCCACCGAGCAATACATTCCAGTTGATGGGGGAAATGTACTTATCTCAGTTGGTGGGGAAGAATTAAAAAAACAAGTAATTCCTTTGGCAAAAAAATTGAAAAACATGGGATTTATGATTTTCGCGACTGAAGATACATCCCTCGCTTTAAAAGAGAATGGAATTGAATCAGTGAGACTTTATAAAGTCCATGAGGTTGGAAAAGAACCCAACATCATGAAATGTTTGTTAGACGGGCGCATCGACATGGTAATCAATATTCCAATGCCTACAACCGTTGAGGAAAAATTCAAGACAATCATTGAAGACGAATATAAAATCAGGAGAATGGCGGTGGATTATAATATCCCCGTTATCGTTAATTTGGAGCTCGCTGAAGCCATTGTTGACGCAATCGAAAAAGTTCGCGAGAAAAAAGTGACAATCAAATCTCTCAACGAGTACCACGAAACTCTAAAGGAAGTATACTGGTAAAACGCGCTCCTTAAATAACCACTCGCTTCCGAATTACTATTCAATAACATCACGCAATCAATCAATTATTGACTGGTTATTATAATGCGAAATATAAATTAATTAGTTATATTATCTATACAAGAATAACTAATATTATTTTGATATAAGATGATTTACAAGTCTGAAAAACCTGCCATGTTAATGTTTCAAGACGGAACTTATTTTGAAGGTATTGGATTTGGAGCCACCAAAAAAGTTATGGGAGAAATAACCTTTTCCACAGTCCCTGGTTCAGGTTATGTAGAGGTATTAACCGATTGCACCTACAAAGACCAAATTGTACTTTTTACATATCCCTCCATTGGAAATTACGGTGTTCCTGCGAAGATACAAGACGAGTTCGGAATAGTGAAGCAGTTCGAATCCGATTCGATTAAATTGAAAGGTATGATTGTAAACGAATATTGCAAACTACCGAGCCATTATGAAAGCGTGAGAACCTTGGAAGACTGGTTGGTAGAAGAGGGTATGCCAGCAATACAATGGATTGATACGAGGAGAATAACCCAACAGTTAGTTGAGGAAGGGAGTAAATTAGGCGTACTACAAGTGCTTGAAAAAGGAGAAACGCCAGACATTGAAAAATTAAAAGAAGAAGTGCAACAAGTTGAAGATCCAACGAATAAAGATTTCGTTAATCTGGTTTCTGTTAAAGATGTAAAAAAATATACCCCCACAAATCCAATAGGAACAGTTGTCGTACTTGACATTGGGCTGAAAAACAACATTTTAAGAACTCTGCTTTCGAAAAATATTGAGGTAATCGTAGTTCCGTATACTTCTAACTACGAAAAAATAAAGAGTTTCAATCCTAGCGGTGTTTTAATAACTAATGGACCAGGAAATCCAACCCTTTTAACTGAAACAATTAATACCGCAAAAATTTTGATGGAAAATAGCGTTCCTACTATGGGGATTGGCTTAGGAAATGTTATTATTGGATTAGCAGCTGGTGCGAGCGCGTATAAAATGACTGCAGAACATCGTGGTGGGCGCACAACCGTAGAAAGCGCAACGGGACATTGCTATATAACTTTTCAAAATCACTCTTATTGCATAACGGATGTAGAAAAAAATGGATTCAAGCAATTATATCACGATAAAGACGATGAGACGAACGAGGGTTTAATTCACGAGAATAAACCTATTTTTTCGGTCGCTTTCAATCCAGAAGCGTCTCCTGGAGCCTTAGACACCAAAGACATGATTTTTAATAAATTCATTGAGCTAATGGAGGTAAAATAAATTATGCCATTAGATAAATCGCTTAAAAAGGTTTTAATCTTAGGGTCAGGTGCCGTAAGAATCGGACAAGCTGGTGAATTCGATTATAGTGGAAGCCAAGTGCTTAAAGCCTTAAACGAAGAGGGAATTGAGACAATTCTAATCAATCCTAACATTGCAACCATCCAAACAGACCCACAAATGTCTTCGAAGGTATATCTACTTCCCATCAATGTGAAATATTGCGAAGAAATAATAAAAAAGGAAAGGCCCGATGGAATTTGTTTAGCGTTTGGTGGACAAACGGGGCTGAATGTAGGCGTGGAACTTGAAGAAGCAGGTATATTAGAGAAGTACAATGTGAAAGTATGCGGAACTCCAGTTAAAGCAATTGAAGCTACTGAAGATAGGGACTTATTCGTCCAGGCAATGGAAAGATCTGATTGTCCCGTTTGCAAGAGTAAAGCTGTTAATAGCTACGCTGATGCCAAGAAGGTGGCAGAAGAGCTTGGATTCCCATTGATAATAAGAGTAGGATATGTTCTTGGAGGTAGAGGGTCCGGTTTTGTACACAATTGGGAGCAATTTGAGCGGATTGCGAAGAGGGGTTTAGCACAATCGAGAATTCATCAGATATTAATCGAGGAATCCGTATGGGGATGGAAAGAGATTGAATTTGAAATTCTGAGAGATGCTGAAAACAATTGCTTCATTAATTGTAGCATGGAAAATGTCGATCCTTGTGGGATTCACACTGGAGATTCAATAGTTGTAGCACCAGCCCAAACTTTACCAGACGAAGAGCTCCAGATGCTTCGATCAGCTTCAATTAGGGCTACTCAAGAGGTAGGTGTATGTGGAGAATGTAATATCCAGTGGGCGCTTGATCCTTTTTCTAAGAGATACAGAGCAATTGAAATTAACGCCCGATTGTCCAGATCTTCTGCCCTCGCTTCTAAAGCCACAGGATATCCATTGGCTTATATTGCAGCTAAAATAGCTATAGGCTATACTTTACCAGAATTAAAAAACCAGATCACGCTTAAAACAACAGCTAATTTCGAGCCAGCCACAGATTATATGGTTTTAAAATTTCCTCGTTGGGATCTAACGAAATTCGAAAGTGTAGATCGACATATTGGTCCACAGATGAAAGGGGTTGGCGAATGCATGAGCATTGGTCGAAATTTTGAGGAGGTGTGTCAAAAAGCAATTAGAATGCTAGATATTGGATTCAAAGGTTTTGTGGGTAATGATTTAGCACCAATTGAAGATATCAACGAATTAAAATACGAGTTAAGAAATCCCACGGATTTAAGATTCCTAAGGATTGGAGAAGCGATTAAAAGAGGAATTTCAATCGACGAAATATACGAAAGATCGATGGTTGATAAGTGGTTTTTGTATAAATTAAAAAATATTATAGATATCGAGGAGGAGCTCAAAAATCTGGATTTCTTAGGATCGTCTGACGAAGATAAACAATATTTGATTGAACGGGCTAAAAGGTACGGCTTTTCAGACGGTCAAATTGCTAAAATATTAGGCTTAGATACACCAACTATAAGGCGATTAAGGAAAAGATATAACATCGTTCCTTATGTGAAGCAAATTGACACTTTAGCCGGGCAATGTCCCCCAACTCGGCATTATTTATACCTTACCTATTGGGGAGATAAGCACGATGTAGATTTTGATAAAGAAGAAAAAGATAGACTAAAGAAGGTAATCGTGTTAGGTTCTGGAACCTATCGAATAGGGGCCTCCGTAGAGTTCGATTGGGGATCTGTCAATTGTTTATGGGGTTTGCAAAAATTAGATGTTGATAAAGCGATTATCATCAATTATAATCCCGAAACAGTATCAACCGATTACGATATACCGGACCGTTTGTATTTCGAAGAACTATCTGGTGAAAGAGTGTTAGATATTTGCGAATTGGAAAAACCTTTTGGCGTTGTTCTAAATGCTGGGGGTCAAATTGCGCAAAATTTAGCTGCAAAATTCGCCAAATACTCCGAATTTTACCGAAAAGCGAATATTAACATTTTGGGAACTCACGGCTCTCGCATAGATATGGCAGAAGACCGTTCTAAATTTAGCAGCTTACTCGATCAACTTGGCATTAAACAACCCGAATGGGCTATGTTGACCACTAAGGAAGAAGCTTTAGAATTTGCGAAGAAAGTAGGGTATCCTGTTCTTGTAAGACCTTCCTATGTACTAAGTGGTGCTGCGATGCGAGTTTCTTACGACGAGAAGACTTTAAGGGACACGCTCGATCTCGCAGCTGCAGTCTCGAGGGAATATCCTGTTGTTATCACAAAATTCTTTACGGATTCCAAGGAGGTTGAATGCGACGGAATTTGCGACGGAACAAATGTGTTGATTGGCGCAATCGTCGAACACATAGAAAATGCGGGAGTACATAGCGGAGACGCAACAATGTCCATACCCCCTCAAACCATTTCAAAGAATGTAGTTGAACAAATTAATAAATATACAAGGGATATAGCGCTCGCGCTTAAAATTATGGGACCATTTAACATTCAATACTTAGTAAAAAACGAAGAGGTATTTGTCATCGAATGTAATTTGCGCTCAAGCAGGAGCATGCCCTATGTTAGTAAGTGTATTGGCTTAAATTTGATGAAAATTGCAGCGGAGGTAATTATGGGAAAAAAGATTCCAGAAAATCTATTAAATTTACCTTATGGAAATTTTGTTGGGGTTAAATCGCCAATGTTTTCCTTCATGCGATTAGATAACGCCGATCCAATCTTGGGAGTTGAAATGAACTCAACTGGAGAAGTTGCATGCATCGGCGAAGATATGCCTGATGCGCTCATGAAATCGTTGGAAGCCACCGAGATGAAAATCCCCGTTGAGGGCGGAAACATATTAATCTCTGTTGGTGGTGAAGAGTTAAAACGACAAGTTATACCCCTCGCTAAAAAACTAAAGAACTTGGGTTTTGCCATCTTTGCAACCGAAGATACAGCTAAGGTTCTTAGAAACGAAGGTGTTGAGGCAGTTAAGTTATATAAAGTTCACGAGCAAGGAATGGAACCAAACATAAAGAGTTGCATGATGGATGGGCGTATAGATATGGTTATTAATATTCCTTTGCCCACTACGGTCGAAGAAAAGTTTAGACAAATTATTGAAGACGAATTTCAAATAAGGAGGATGGCAGTGGATTTTAACATTCCAGTAATCGTGAATTTACAGTTAGCTGAAGCGATTATCGACGCTATTGAAAAGACGCGTAAAAAAGAAATAGTTGTGAAATCGCTCAACGAGTATCACCAGGAATTAAAGGAAATATATTGGTGATCTTAATAAATATGTGATTTTTTTTAATTTAAAACAAAAAAAAGTGATAAAAATGTATTATAGAGGATATATATTAGTTAGGTTAAAAATTATAGGCGAAGAATGGAAAGTGGTCGAAAAAATAAGCGGATTAAAGTCCACTGAAGCAGGAGAAAATTGGGAAGTGTCCTACGCAACTCCAGTATACGGAGGATGGGACCTGATAATCGAGTGCTCCTTTACCAAACTCGAAGAATTAGATAAAATAGTTACCGCTTTAAGAAGCGATTCTGAAATTGCTTCTGCAATTGAAGAAACAACGACCCTATGCGGGACAAAACCAAATTATTCAAAAAATTAAATATTTTTTTTTATTAGAAATTATTAGAAATTATAGTATTTTCCATAATCTTTTAATTCAAAAATTGCTATCCTTCTAGTTCTCGAGTATTTTATAAATCTATTCAGTGTTTTCCAAAACTGTGGCATTAAGCTCTGAGACTCGTAAATCTGAAGCCATTCTAAAAGTCTGGACCTCAAAGTTTTACTAATATTTATTAAGATTTGCTTATCTTCAGAATCTCTATTAAAAACTCCATATAATGGTAAAAAATAAACCCAATACTCCAAATTCTTTAAATTTAATTCCTTAGCAGCGCCCATACAAATGTCGTGAGCAGCCTGATGGTCTTTATGTTTGTTATTTTTACTCGGCAAAACCACTCGATTCGCATCTTTAATAATTCCTTTTACTCTTTCAATACCTTCTTCTACATATTTCTGCCCGTCAGCGTCTTTAAAATCCAAATAGTGGTGATTCATTTGAGATAATCCTAAAAACTCAATAACCTTTTTAGATTCTTGGAACCTCAATTCCCTTACTTTGTCTGCGGACATGAATCTAATCTCATCACTTAACTCCTCTGGAGAGGTTTCATAACATTTAGAACCATCTGTTATTGTTATGATATGTAAATCGTGTCCTTCCTTTAACCAGTCAAAAACGAAATGACCAGCGCCCAATAAAAGGTCGTCTGGGTGAGGTTCAAAAATTACAATCTTCAAGTCTAATTACTCTATTTTAATAATTCTAATTTTGTATTTCTTATTTTTCTTTTTATTCGTTTATTTTGATTTTTTTAGATAGATTTGACAAAATTGTAAAAACTTAAATTTGCATAAGAACAGAAGATATTGTTTTATAATTTTATAAAACTCAATTTTGTAAAAAAACCAATTAAAAGGTGAAAAAAATATGCCATATGTTATGGTTACATCGTGGGTTCCAAATATAAGAGTAAATAAATCGGTAGAAATTTATATGGAATTAATGAAAAAATACCCTCCTCAAGATTGGGAAAACGATGTCGTACTATTGGGCGTAATGGCGGATGGCGATTGTATTAAATCTATTTCCGTTTCTGAAGTTCCAAAAGCGAAACTAGGCGAGGCGATGGAGCTTGCAGCTAAAAGAATGCTATTATTCTGGCCTATTGAGGGCTATAGATATGTAATTGACACACTATTAACGGGATCTGAAGCCATGCCAATGATAGGAAAAGCTATGCCTCAAGTGTAATATCTTCAGGATTTAATTTTAATTATCCAAATTCTTTTTTTTTTCAATTTTTTCATTTAGAAATTATAATACTTCCCAATATCGTCGAAACTGTATACGCCGAATCGTTCTTTTCGTTTTCTTAGGATTAATTTGTAATACATGTCAACGGTGGTGATGTATAGTTGAGATTTGTATTTTCCTAAGGCTTTGTAAACCTTGTCCCTATATGGCACGATGTCAATAAACACTTGTTTTTCTTTTGGTGTCTTGTTTCTAACATAAAGGATATAGCTATAAAATTCCACTTCTTTCAAACCTAATTCCTTAGCGGCCCCTACAGCAATATCATAGGTCGCTTGATGGTCCTCGTGAACATTATTATTGCTGGGTAATACAATTCGATCAGCGTCTTTTATAATTTCTTTACTTTTTTCGATTCCTTCTTTAATGTGATTCTTTACATCTTGGTCTGGTAGCATAAACTTATGGATGTTCTGACGAGGTAAATTTAAATATTCAATAACATCGTCGATTTCTTTCATTCGAATTGCTACTAATTCTTCTTCTGATATTTGTGTTTCTTCAGCTTCTACGAGTCGTCCCATCTTTCTCTCGAATGTATATGCCGCCCTTCCATCGGAGATGTAAATTATGTGTACTTCATGTCCCTCTTCCATCCATTTTAAAATGCTGCCCCCGGCCCCTCCTAATTCGTCGTCCGGATGCGGTGCAAAAACTACGATCTTCATGTTAAATAACCTTAATTAAGAG
>JAHQWX010000167.1 GCA_029856375.1 Promethearchaeia archaeon
ATTGGTATTAATTGGATTGTGTTCTTGATAGTTATAGCAATCGTTGCTAGTGTTTCGGTTATCGCAGTATATACGTACGCAACACATGGGACCTACTACGAGCGAATGAGAAGAAAATCGAAAACTACTACAACGAAACTCGTTGTTCAGGAGAGATTAGCCAGCTTCTACTATTGGATGATTGAGAAACTAGAAAACACGGGAAATAGACTTGGTAAAGCGGGGGCATCGATAAAAGAAAGCTTCGCGAATATTGGGACATGGGGCGAGCGACATTTAGGGGAGAGAACGCGGAAGATTTTAGGTGGTATAGGTAGAGCCATTATAGGAATTCCAATCGCAATTTATCACGGATTTATTGGTTTCTTTAAAGGGCTTGGAAAGCTAATAACTGGAGCGAGATTGTACCATATCATTATTTTTATATTATGCGGACTTATGATGGTCTTACTATCCACGATACAATTTATTATGGAAGGTGAATTTCCACTTAGAGCTGTGTTCTTCGTAGATTTAGGACTAGTAATGTTCATTATTGGACTTGTGGTTATTATTATTAGATCTGTGTACCGATTGGTCTACAAATAACCTTTTTTTTTCTTATTTTCTTTTTTTCATTAGAATTAATCCACCTAACGGTATATCGAAGTATTCTTCGATAACATGACACTTTGCCTTGAGGAAAAAATATACTATTCCATTTGTCTCAACATTTTCGGCAGATTCGAAGTTGCCTTGACCTTTCATGATTATTAAGTCGCACGAATAGAACAGTTCTTGAAATTCAGGAGTGGTCTCTTCTAAAATTATCCCCGGGTAATCGGTATTTTCGATAACATTACAAATTTTTTCGATTCCTGCGAAGATGGCATCTTCTTTTAACGAATCGTTAATTATTGGACCAGAGCGAACTGAATATGTGATTTCTTTTTTTGGATTCTGACGCAATATCTCCTCGATTAAGACTTTATCAAAAAATATCTCCCCAGTATTATCCCCAATGATCAAAATTTTTTGAGCTCCTTCAAGGTTTTCTTCAAAATGAGTGAAATCGTTAATTTTTAGATCGTCGTCAGAAATATTTTTGATATCATTTTCGATATCAATTGGCCTTGGAGCTCCTAAATCTAAAGCATTTCCCATTATCGAAATAATACAAGCTTGCAGCAATGGATTTTTCGATTTTTCAACTAGATTTTTGAGTTTGGGATATAAATCCTTAGCTTTGTTTTGAATGTATACTTTTTCTTTCTTATAAGGATCAGGAACTCCTAAAATTTCACTCGCAAGGCCATAAACAACTTTTCCCAGATTGGGGGATCCAAAATCTGAGAGGGGCAAATTCACTAATCTTTTCATTAACTCTTTTTGATGAGTAATGATTTCTTCGTAAGAGATTTCAGGTTTAAAACTAGTCAAAACCTTTTTTAATTGATCAAATAGACACCCAATACAGTCTGGATGGACGAATTTCTTCATATTTTATCAAATTAAGAAAAGCTAAAAAATTTTTGTGATTTCATCCGTTTCAGAGTAGGGTAAAGTGGTTTTTTTTCCCCCCTCTATAATTTTTAACCCTTCCTCCTTTTTTACAACGATACCAATTTTTGACGCGAAAATGCCGTTCTCTCCCAATAATTTTATTAAATTGTGCGCATCGTCCTTATCTAGTGTTATTAGCAAGGAACCCGAGGAAATAGTTCCCAAAGGATTAAGTCCATATTCTTTACATAGTTTTTTTGATTCTGGAAATATTTTTATCGAATCGTAATCAATGAGAATTCCATTTTGTGAACCATACGCAACTTCAAAAAGACCGCAAGCAAGACCTCCTTCAGTCGGATCGTGCATAGAGTGAACTAGAAAATTTTGGTTCGCTATTAACGCTTCTTTTAAAACGCTGATTCCCGGATCGTAGATAAATTGCTTACACTTATTTAGATAATCGTGATCAAAACCTTTTTTAAGCAGTTCCTTTTCTTTTTCCTGCGCAATAATTGATGTTCCCTCAATTACTATACCTTTAGTTAATATAATCGCATCTCCAACTTGTGCTCCTGATGTTCTAACTAATTTACCCTTTTCTACCTCGCCCAAAAGGCATCCAATCACTAAAGGTTTGGATAATCCGGTACTAACTTCCGTATGGCCTCCAACCACGGTTATACCGAAGTTATTACAAGTGGTGTGTATATCTTTGAAAATCTCTTCAATTAAATCTTCAGTTGTATTGTTTTCTGGGAGTAAAACCGTTGCTTGAAACCATTTTGGTACTCCCCCACATGTCGCTATATCGTTGACATTCACATTTACTGCCCAATACCCGATTTTATTATAAAAGCCTTGTTGGTAATCTAGAAAAGTGATTGGGTCTGACTTGGCAATTAAGTATCTTTCTCCCATATCAATGACTGCTGCGTCTTCCCCTATCTGAGATCCTAATATTACTCTCTCGTCTCCTTTGCTTGAACAATATTTCTCAAGCAACGAAGCTAAAACCTTTGATTTGATTTTCCCAGCTGGCAAAAATTTAGGAGAACGTGACATGAGTTATTTAATTTAAACTACTTTAAAAATTAAAATAAAGAAAAAATTTTTAGAAAATAACTAGGGTGTTTCTTTATAATTTCTCGAAGCAATGTGGGCATCTTCTGTAATCAGCAGTTAAGTCGCTTAATGGACGATTACAGTGAGGGCACATAGGTATGTCTGGCAATGCTACATGTGTAACAAATTTGGAACTGAAAGTACCCGCTTGTGGTTTGACTTTGATCTCGAAAAAATCTGGAGCTGCAGGAGCTTTTTCTCTCTCCTCTGGTCTCAATTCTAATAAATAATCCATATCCTCCCCAATTCCATCGAGTACATCAATTAACAACGCTGTTGGAGTTATTCTCGGTGTTAGAAATGTCTGAACAATCAAATCACACCCTTCGGCTGGACCTCTCTTCTTAATCATGATTGGCACTGAAATACTCGGCACTTTTGATTCGTTCGGACTTTTTAAAATAATATTCTTTTCAACACTTCTTTTAAGGAATTTATCTCGATTTAAAACAATCATTAAACGGTCCCATGTCATTATGTTATCGCCAAGATCAATTGAATCTAATCTATCAAGGAGATCGTCGTCCTCAGAAGGAATTTCTCCCGGTAACGATGCGGCTACCACTCCTTTTTTCGTCTTTCCCATAATAAGATTTAAATGGTAAGGCACTTCTGTTCTTGATTTAATTCCTAACTTAATTATTGGTTTTCCACTTGAATCAACAGTAGCGTTTAGGACTTTTATTAATACTCCCCTTAAAAATCCCTCTGTTTCAAGATCATATTTTACCCCTATTACATCATCTCCCTGTTGTACGATTTCGTCGACATAATATATGAATTCTTGATCAGAGCGGAGCCAATCTTCGACATAATCAATTGGCGATATTTCGGGTATCACAACGACTGGTTTTGCTTCAACCTCAGCGGGTTCTGCGGAAGCTGCCTCAACTTCGACAGGTTTTGCAGGAACTGCCTCTATCTCGCTTGGTATTTGTACGGGTTCGGCAGCAGGCGGTGTTTCGACTGCGGGCGTCGGTGTTTCAACTACTGGTGTAGGTTGTGGTTCAATAGCAGCCTTTGTTGGCGGCGCAACCTTGACCTTTGGAGCCGCAGGCACGGGAACAGCTTCTACTCTTAATTTAACTTCTTTCCTTACCTTTGATTTTACTTGTCTTCCAATTTTTCTCCTCAAAACATCTGGAATTTCTAAGATATTGCTTAATACGGAGAAATAACAGAATGCTAACGCTAAAAGTTCGTCGGGATTTCTTGATTCTATTATTTCTAAAGCTTTCTCTGCCACATGAGCCGCAAGTTCGTCTAAATCTCCATCTCTGAAATAGACGAAAAAACTTTTCGCAAATTCTTCGTCTTCTTGAGCTGATCTTTCAGCAATATCTCGGAACTTACACTGATATTCACAATAACGGCATTCGACAAAAGGTATGTTATTAGCTTCCATATTTCGCGCCTAATTTCGATTAAAAATTTTAAAAACTATATTTTGACTATATATTACTTTTCGTTGAATAATATATAAAATGTTTTGCGTCGAGATCTAATTAACATTTCGTAATTTAATTAAAACAAAACAACATTCAATTCGATTTAAAATGGAAAAAAATGAAAAAAAGGAAATTATCACTGTCGCAGGAACTATTGCCCTAATAATAATGCTCTCTACTTCAATTTGGATTTTGCCGGTAATAGGAAATCTCATTAATCCTAACGGTAATTTCTGGAATCAGATTAATGCCCCTGACGATCATCCTGAATATCAAGAAGTAGTCGTACCTGGATTAAGCGGTGAAAATGTTACAGTACTGAGAGATCGATTTGGAGTTCCTCACATTTACGCGTCAGATTATAAAGATCTATTTTTCGCATATGGCTATGTTCAATCACAAGACCGGTTTTTTGAGATGACATTGTTGAAATTGGTCGGATGGGGTAGGCTCTCTGAAGTAATTGGTTCTTTAGGAGTAGATATTGATAAATATTTAAGAACTATTGGTTTAGGAAAGTCAGCTCACGAGCTAATTAAAGTTGCTGAAGAAAACAAGCATATATACCCACGAACATATAAAATGCTCCAATATTTTACAAAAGGAATAAACACTTGGTTAGATAATAATAGACACAATCTACCAATAGAATTCAATTTACTTGACTTACCCGTTGAATATTGGTCGTTGAACGATTCTGCAGTGATGGCTAATCTCGCTGGATTGATGCTTTCTTGGACGATGGACGACCTAAGCATGGAAGAATTAAGGTTGATAATGGGTCCTTATTTAAAAGAAAATGAGAATATTTATGGCGTTAATGCATTTGACGAATTATATCCCGATTGGGACATGAGCTATCCATACGAATTTCCCATATTGCCCGATTCTCATTCTATTTACGCTTCAAGCAAAAATAATAATCCATACACTGGTATTTACACGAGTGATTTACTTTTAACAATACATTCATTGTTAAATATAAATAAGAGGTTCCAAGATTTTCTGGGGATGGTTGAGAACGATTGCGTTGGCTCTAATAATTGGGTGATTGATGGAACAATATCTACTACGGGGAAACCAATTTTGTGCGGAGATCCTCATTTAATGTATATGACTCCAGCAATTTGGTACGAAGCCCACCTTGTCTGTAATATAACTGGTTATGACGAGTATAGCGATCCAAAAACTAAAGAAAGCTATAGATTTCAAAGAAAAATCAATTCTTACGGGGTT